>JBKJXT010000265.1:0-4113 GCA_046716205.1 Actinomycetota bacterium | reverse complement strand
CCGCCTATGCTTCCGAACGTGCCAGGACCTGCGAATGCCGAGCGCGTAACGCGCGTGCCGCTGATGCCCACGATGGGTCCGGCCACCGCCGCATCACTGTTCTTCGGTCTCGACGGCGCGCCATCCGCGCCGGCCGAACCGGAAGCCTGGTCGGCCGATCTGCCCGTCCTCCTCGGTCAGCGCTTGTCTGGCCTCGCGCTCGCTACCGCGCGTCAGGCGCAGATCTCGCTGCCAGAGCAGGTGGACCGTCAGCTGCGTGCGCAGAACACGTTGGAGACGGCGATGTCACTTCGCAACGAGGCGCTCGCCGTAGACGTCTTCGAGGCGTTCGATGCTCGATCGATCGCGTCATTGGTGCTGAAGGGACCGAGCATCGCGCGCGACTATCCGTCTCCCAGCCTTCGTCCCTTCGGCGACGTCGACGTTCTCGTCGCGCCGCGACACTTCTCGACCGGCCTCGCCCTTCTATCGGACCGCGGCTTCCACGAGCACCCTTCGATGCGCGAGCCTCGCGACTACTTCGTCCGGACGTGTCGCGAGGCGATCAACCTGGCCGGTCCTGACTCGACCTCCGTCGACCTGCACCATCACATCCCGCCGTGGGTGTGGGGGCGCAGACTGACATTCGAACGCCTCCTGAGTGGCAAGCGCATCATGGAACTCGATCGTGGTCCGATCGCTGTGCCTGCGCGCGAACACACGGTGCTGGGAACTGCGTTGCACGTGCTGAGCGACAAGAGCAGGCCGGGCAGTACGCTCATCATCTGGCGAGATCTTCTGTCATTGCTTCTCAAGGTCGACAAGCCCCTCCTGATGCGAGAGGCGCGGAACACGAACCTCGACTGGATCCTGACTTTGATCTTGAACGAACTGCCGCGTTGGGCTCAACCCGATGAACTTATACGGGGCCTGAACGCTCCAGCCCCATCGGGGCCCGACCGACTTCGGATGAATCTGTTGCTGCCGCCGGGCGTTGGTTCGAAGATGATGGCGCATGCGTTCAGGATTCCGTTGCCCAATGCTGCAGCCTTCGTGGGTGGTTACATCTTCCCTTCGCGCGCTTATCTTCGAGCACAACTCGGGCACGCGTCATACTTCAACTGGTGGCGCAGCCTCAGGAAACGCGCAGATCAGGCTCTCGCCGAAGAGAATTCCGCCTAGGAGCTCTGAGAGCGGCGAAGCCTCATGAGTTGCGGCAATGCCCACTTCAGAACGGCCCAAGGTTCTACGAGATATCGGCGCCAGAGTCGCCTTGGCTCGCTTCCGAGCCGATAAAGCCACTCGAGTCCGAGCGGTCCTAGCCACCTCGGAGGGCTTGGAATCTCACCCGCGATGTAGTCGAAGAACGCGCCGACGTTGAAGACCGCGTTGGCGTCCAGGCGATCCCAGTTCGCCAGGATCCATTGCTCCTGCCGAGGCATGCCCATCCCGACCAGAAGGATGTGAGGGGCGAAGTCATTGATGGCCTCGATCGTTAGCTTATTATCGTCGCTGAGCGTGTCGGCATCGAAATGTCCCGAGCGGGTACGGATCTTGAGACCAGGATGGCGCGCACATAACACTGCGGCTGCGCGTGCTGCAACACCATCCTCGGACCCGAGATAGAACACCCGCCAATCCTCCGCCGCTGCACGCGCTAAGAGGGGGGGACCCCAATCAAGAGCTCCGAGCCTATCGCGTCGCCCCACGTTCACACCTAGCACCCTCGCCACAGCGATGATCGGGAGGCCGTCTATCAAGCATTTGTCAGCGTGGCGATAGAACTGGCGCATACCGGAGTCCCGGCCGTACAACCACATGCTGTGCATGTTGTGGTTCGCGATCAACGTTCGTTCACGTCGCTGTATAGCCTGCGCAACCCACGCCTGGATGTCCGCGATATCGCCTTTGTCGAATCGGAGCTCCCGGATGTCTGGACGATCCTCGGAAAGACTCGCACGTCTAACAGGCATCGGTCTTCCCTTCGAGGATGCCACGTACTCCGTCGATCGTTTGCAGGACGCGCGCCTGCCAACTGTGCCGCGCATTTATCTCAAGTGCCGCGCGAGCGCCCATGTCTGGGAGTCGACCACGGCTCGCGAAAGCCGCCGCAAGACCTGCGGCGAGACCTTCTGGCTGGTCCGCGTCAAAGAGGAAACCTGTCTCGCCGTGTACAAGTACTCGAGTGGCATCCTCTGACCGAGATGACAGGACCGGCTTGCCCATCGCCATGTACTCGTAGATCTTGAGGGGAGACCCGTAGAGCTTGCCGATCGAAGGTGCCTTGTATCCGCAGAACCCGATGTCGAATTGCGCGATCAACGCGGGAACTGCGTCCCGTGCAACGAGGCCCAGGAAATCGACGGCATCCGCGATCCCCAGCTCGCTCGCGAGTCGTTCAAGAGCAGGTCGCTCCGGCCCATCTCCAACGATGCGGACGCGAAGGAAAGCCCCTTGCGATCTCATGGTCGCAACCTCGCGCAACAGCATGTCGAGGGCATGCCAGTTCACTACGTTGCCAACAAAGCCGACCACCAGCTCGCTGTCGCATCGCGCAGTCACTCGCGGTCGGAACAGAGTTGTGTCTACGCCGTTCGGAATCACAAGTACTTTGTCGGTGCTGATCCCTGCTTCCCCGACCACGAGTTCCTTCAGTGCTTCGGAAACGCAGATCACGACGTCGGCCTGACGGTACGCGCGCAGTTCGATGTGTCGCGCCAACCTGCTCAAAGCTAGTGCGGACCGATCGTCACGAGCTTCCCTGTAGAGCAATTGATTCGTTTCCAAGATCCAAGGTCGTCCTCTCTTCTGCAGCGGTCGCCCCAAAGCCTGGAACAGCGATGCGCGCTCATACGTCCACCGCACCCCGTCGCCATCATCCAGCTTGATCGCCGCACGACGTCCCCAGAAACCGAGAATGATTCGGACGATGTCCACCGCGATACGGCGGAGCTGCCCTGATGTGAAAGCTGCCTCTGATCCGCTAGCACTCCAGGACTTGGGCAACCGATCGCCCGCAATGAACGAGTCGACGCGCCAGCCGAGGTTCCGAAAGCCTTCGATGATGCCCACCACATGAGCGCGGGGCCCAGGCGTTTCGACGTGGGGATCGGTCGAGATCCTTGGAGCACCGGACAGATAGGTGACCCCAGCACTCGTCCCCGACGTCGAACGGTCAACAGCCGGCACAGTAACGGAGTTAGTCATATCAGTCTCTCTCGCGGACTCATCACAAAGACGGAAGTTAGACAGAAACGCGGTTCGTAGAGAGCATCTGGAAAGCCCTTAGAGTGTCGGACGCGATTCCGGTCCAGCCATACCTCGTCAGGTCACAGACTTGGTGGCGAACCAGTCGCGAATCGGCGAGCGCTTGCCGGATGGCCGCAGGCGTCAGCTCGCCATCGTATGAGTTGATCCATCCTGGACCAAGATCGGCTTGAAGTTCTTCCATGGCCCCTTGTCTTGGGACGAGGACAGGCACATCGAATGAAAGAGCAAGGAGAGCGCTGCCGCTGTTGAGGACCTTCCGGTAAGGAAGAGCGACCAAATCCGCCGCCCTCAGGTACTTCTGAACCCTCGGCGCCGGAACATGTGCGATTCTCAAGGAGATGTTGTCGCGCCCCATCGACAACTCTCGTAGCTGGCGCTCAAGGTCTTCATCTTCTGAGGCACCCGCGAGAATCAGTTGCACGTCGGCTAGGTCAGGGCTGTGGAAGGTCTTACACAACTCAACGACGCCTTTGTACTGTCGTAGTGCGCCGATGAACACAACAAGAAGAGAGTCATGCTCGATCCCAAGCTGTTTCCTTGCCTCGCTCCGCGACACCTCATCCGCGTAGGCACCCCGATAATGCCCGTGCGGTACGACGAAGGAGGGCACGTCGAGTAGCTGCGGATGCTGGGTTAGGACTTCACTCCGCCCTGCCGCCGTCATGAATAGAACTCCGTCCACCCGTCTGAGGAACGAGCCCAGATAGCGCTGCTCGAGTCTCGCGTGTCGTGACTCATGGGGAGAAGCATTGTGAGCGGTCCAGAAAAGCCCCGCACCGCGAAGACGCATGACATCGAGCAGAAGGAGGAAGAGCCGAGCCCGAATCCATCCCCGCACCGGTCCGTGGAATCCCCCCCCACGCT
>JBKJXT010000264.1:0-5901 GCA_046716205.1 Actinomycetota bacterium | reverse complement strand
ATTCAAAGGCGGCGACCGAGATACCCAATGGAGGTACGACCGTCTGACATTTGAGGAGGGTTCCGATGGACGGAAGCCAACGGCTGCGGAAACGGGTCGCGAGGTTCGTTATCGGACTCGCCATCTTCGCGACCGTGGGGTCTGCGAACGCGCCTGCAGCGCTGGAAGGCGGTGTGGATGTCCGAGCTTCCTTCTTGGCGGAACCAGAGAGCCTCCGTGTGCGCAAGAACGTGAAGACCTTGACCGCTGAAGAGCGACGCGACTACGTCGAGGCCGTTCTCGCGCTCAAGTCCGTTCCATCTCCGTACGATCCCGAGCTGAGTTACTACGACCAGTTCGTGGCCTGGCATCTGGGCCTGTATCCGTGCGGCATGGGCCATGAGATGACGCGTGCGCACGGCGGTCCGATGTTCCTGCCCTGGCATCGGCTCTTCCTGCTGCACTTCGAGACCGCGCTCCGCGAGGTGAGTGGTAAGCCCGTCACGGTTCCGTACTGGGACTGGACCGATCCGGCGAGCACGGCGGTCGTCTTCGCCGAGGACTTCATGGGAGGCGATGGCGATCCGAGCGATGAGTTCGCAGTCACGACCGGCCCCTTTCGGAAGGGTCGATGGACGCTGCGCGTGCATCCGACCGGGCTCGAGTGGAGTGCCTCGGCAACGACCTACCTGACGCGGCACTTCGGATCGCTCCCGGCATTCATGAGTCTGCCAACGGCAGAGGACGTGACGTTCGTTCTCGCGCGACCTCGCTACGACGTCACCCCCTACGACGCCGGCAGCGATCCGAATCTCAGCTTCCGCAACGCCCTCGAAGGGTTCTGGCGGGACGCCGGACCAGCGAAGGTCCCGACCGGCTCGGCCAGCATGGTGTGCGGCCCAGACGGCGTCATGATGGCCGCCTCCGGAGAGAGCACGCACAACCGCGTCCACGGCTGGGTCGGTGGCCTCCTCGGAACCACACCCGAGGAGATCAGGCTGGGGACGATGTTCCTGCCGACCTCACCCAACGATCCCATCTTCTTCTTGCATCACTCGAACATCGACCGGCTATGGGCGGAGTGGCAGCAAGCGAACGGCGTCGATTCATACGAGCCGGCCAGCTGTGACAAAGGGTCGCTGGAGATCGGCTGTGGCGCGAACAGCCGAACGGACCGGATGCATCCGCCGTTCGAAGCGACACCGAACGACGTGGCCGACATGCGCGCGCTCGGCTACCGCTACGAGACCATCGCGGCCGACTCGCCAGCAGCGAGGCGCGCAGCATCAAATGTGGCGGTTCCGCCATTTCGATGCGAGGTTCGCCAGGAAACCGCTATCGAGCCACGGAGGCCAGGGCCAAAAGCCATTCCAGGGTTCCTGGTGACCAACCTTTCGCTGTGAGCCGCGTGTAATCCCGAGGAGGAGAACATGAGATCCAGGCTTGTCGCCATACTAATGATGATCCTCATATCGATGGCTGCTTTCCCGGCGCGCGCGGAGGATCCGATACTCGTCGGACGATGGTCGGAGCCGTTCTGGGAGGGCGGTGCGCTGGCGTACGACCCACCGTCGGCGGAGAAGTCGAGGTTGTTCCCAACCGCCGCCTCGGCGGTCGCTCTGCCCGACGGACGGCTCTTGTACTGGAATGCGCTCGAGGGTTCCGAGAACGGCGACCTGTGGGTAGGTCGGTCCGACGGGACGGCCGCCATCGAGAACAGTCGCACGAGGATCCTCGATCTGCGCTCGGACGATCCGCGTTGGACGATCCCGACGCGCGAACGCGGGGTCACGGACGACGCGCGCGACCAGGGGCCGTACGCGACGAAGGACTACTTCTGCGGCGACCAGAAGCTGCTTTACGACGGGACCCTGCTCATCGCGGGCGGGAGCGAATGGCGATTCGACATGCAACGGGATCCGACGGGCAGCGACGTCTACGGCGACGACGAGGCGCGCGTCTTCGACCCGACAACCGACTCGTTTCGCTCCGTCGCCCCCATGCGGGAGGCGCGGTGGTATCCGTCGCTCGTCACGCTGGCGGACGGGCGAGGGATGGTCGCATCGGGTGTCAAGCGGCTGGGCGGGAGCTTCGCTGAGGTCGGTACGTCGTTCAGTCAGGTGCGGCTTAACGAGGTCTATGACCCGGCTACCGAAACTTGGACCGACGCGGGCACGAGCGAGTGGTCGTTGCCGCTGTACCCTCGGCTGCACCTGCTGCCCGACGGAACCGTCTTCTTCGGCGGCAACGGGCAGACGTGGGGCCAGTTAGGCGAGACACCGGACATGGCGACGTGGGCTTCGAACCGGACCTACGACCCCGCGACTCAGAAATGGACGATCGTCGGCCCGAGCCGGTATGGCGTCCGCGGCTCGGCGTCTTCGGTGCTCCTTCGGCTCGAGCCTCCATACGACCATGCCGACATCCTGGTCGCCGGGGGGACGTTGGGGGCGTCGCCGGGTTCGTGGGCGGCGACGACGGTCAGCGAGGTCGTGCGGTGGACTCCGGAAGGCATCGCGAGCAACGGCAAAACCAAGGATCCGTTCGCCGGCCTGAACGGGGACCACACCCAGTTGCGGAGCCCTCGCTGGTTGGGCAGCGGCGTCGTGCTGCCGACTGGCGAGGTGCTTCTCATGAACGGCGGCGACTTGGACGACACCGTGGACCCAGGAGCCGCCGCGGCGGTTCGCACGCCCGAGCTATACGACCCGGCGACCGGGACGTGGCGGCCGCTCGTGCCCGGGAGCCGGGATCGCGTGTATCACAACTCGGCGGTGCTTCTGGCCGACGGTCGCGTACTCGTGGGCGGGCACGCGCCCCACACCGCGCACTACACGCGCCACGACAACACCGCCACGCGCAGCAACAATTTCCGCGACTCGACGTTCGAGATCTACGAGCCGCCGTACCTGTTCCGTGGCGCGCGCCCCGTGATCAACTCGATGGCGATCTCGGCCGATCGGCGGTCGTTGATCGTGGATGCGACGAACGGCGACGAGGTGGTGCTGGTCCGGCTGGGGAGTGTCACGCACGGGCAGGACGCCGACACGCGCGCGGTCGTTCTCGAGCGCACCTTGAATGCCGACGGAACCGTCACGGCGGCCCTGCCGCGCTCGGGCGCGGGCGCGATCGCGCCGCCGGGTCCGTACTACGTCTTCGTCAACCGCCTCGGCCCCGACGGCTCGGTGCCGTCAGTCGCCCAGACCATCCTCGTGCAGCCGGATTCCGGGACTGGCGGGGTGGTGTTCGCAAGGCCATGAGGTGCGCGGGCTGTTCGCAGGCTCGGCGGGACGTCAGACGCCCGGGGCCGTCTCATGTTCTTGACCCCCACGGTCGGCCTCGTGAGTGTGGAGCGATGACGGCCCGTAGGACTCGTGCGGAGTCCGCCGCGGAATTGAACGGCGCCATCTACATGCGACTCTGTGAGTTGGGCTGGGGGTGTTTGGTTTCACCCCTTCGTGAACACCTGCGCCGCCTCGCCGATGGCGACTGGATCGGAAACGAAGAGCCCGCGACCTTCACGCCATACAAGAAGCCGCGGCGGTGCTACTGAAGCCGTGCTTCTCAGCGCTCCCGTTCGTGAGCGGCAGGTAGCGACGCTACCGGTCGACCTTCGGCAGTTCGGCCGCTCCTTCGTGAGGTCGCCGATGCTAGCAATTTCACGGCTGGCTCAGGAGAGGACGCGCACCCGTTCGGCGAACGAGTCTCAGTGCGCATCATGTCCACCACGCCAGAGACCACTTCGTCTCGGTGTCGCCGATCACCTCGCATCCCATCCTCTCGTAGAACTGTCGCGCGCGCGGATTCACTTTTAGAACATTGAGCCTCAGAGGAAGACCGATCGCTCGCGCTTCGTCGCAGAGGGTTCGGAAGCAGGAAGCACCGATCCCTTGTGATTGTGACTCCGGGGGAAGCATCAGTTGGTGGAGATACATGCTCTCGGGATAGACGTCGGTCGCGGAATACGTGGCAGTAGCGATATAACCAACATCCTCATCGTCCACTTCGACGACTCGGAACCGCTGACGCGCGAAGCGTTCCTCGTGACGACCGCGTTCGACTGCATCATCCCATCCGCTGTCCTGCTCGAGGTAGGGACGAAACGCGGAACGACGCACCGAGAACACGAACTCGGAGTCCTCAGGATGCGCGTCGCGGAGGCTGACCTTCACCCTTGCGCTCTCTCCATGTACAGCTGGCGCGTCAACTCGATCTGCGCGAGATGCTCGCGCGCATGTCCATAGCCGTTCAACAGCCAGAACAGTCCTGTGCGTGGCTCTTTGTTGCGCACCGCGCTCGGGCGAAGGAAGGTTGCCGTGAGGTCAGCTTCGCTTATCGTCGTTCCGGTCTCGTGTAGTGATTCGTCTGCGAGGTCGATCAACTCGAGCAGCGCCTGTGCTGTTTGGGGAGGCGTCGCAAATTCAGCCACACGGTCGCGGTCTGCCCGCAAGCCCTTCACGAGACTCAAGAGCTCTGCTTGGGAACCAAGCATGTGAACAACGATGGTCGAGATCGAGTTTGAGTCCTCTGCCGGCTGCCATGCAAGCGCGTCCGGGGAAAGGTCGCCGACCTGCTTTTGAAGCTGCCGATGAACCTGCGACATGGCGCTCACCAACGTCTCTGTGAATCCGTTCGCTGCAGTCATAGGCTCAGACTGGCACGAAGCTACCCTCCGAGGCGAACAGGCTCTCAAATCGATGCGCAGTTGACTCCTGCAGAGTCACCGAGATACAGCGACCAGGTCCGAGCGAAGACATGACTAAGGATCCGGAAGAGGAACCCCTAACGGGTGGCAACGTCAGCAGCGTGTCTCGGGTCGGTGACACGGTTCGCAGCCCCACGGGCCCATGGACCCAGCCGCGCTCGCGCTGCTCCATCACCTCGAGGCGTGCGGCTTCGAAGGCGCGCCCCGTGTCCTCGGCTTCGATGCGCATGGCCGAGAGATCCTCGAATACATCTCCGGCCGCGTTCCCTGGCCCGCGCAACACCACGAGCTGCTTGGAACCGATGAGGCCATGCACCGCAGCGGCCGGCTCTTGCGAGAGTTCCACGACGCCGTGCGAACCTTCGTGCCTCCTCCGGGTGCGCCTTGGCGTTCACCCGAGCGGGCCGATGACAGTGCTCGATGGGTCGATCATCGGGGAACGATCATCTGCCACAACGACGCGACGGCTTGGAATCTCGTCATCGGCGACGATCGGTGGGCCTTCATCGACTGGGACTTCGCGGGACCGCGCCCGTTCATCTGGGACGTCGCGTACGCGCTCATCGGCCTGATCCCCCTCGGTGATGACCTGACTGCGCAAGGCTGGGCAGAACCACCTCCGGTGATTCGTCGCATCCTTGCGTTCACGGATGGGTATGGCTTGGAGACCGTCGACCGACAACGCGTTGTGCCGGCGCTCCTAACGCGCATCGAGAGCAGCTACACGCATCTCCAGCGCAACGCCTCCGCTGGCACCGAGCCGTGGCTGACTCTTTGGAATGAAGGTCACGGCGATGGATGGAGTGGCCTTCTTGCCTACGCTCGTGCGAATGCCGATGAGTGGCAGGTCCATCGAAGCGCACCCGGTGTAGGCCGGCCGATGGACCTAGCGGAGCGCCTGGCATGGGAGATCTCGGCCTGCGTTCGGCCCCAGCCCCAGCGCACATGCCCGTTAGGGCGGTGCGAGACCGAGCGAGACCGATGAGGATGAGCGCCATGACATGGCCCAAGGGACAACAAGTCATCTGGAGGTCGCGACCCGACGGAGTGGTTGGGTACACGCTGCCTGCGATCGTGGTCGAGGATTCCGATGAAGTCATCGCTCTCTTCCAACCGACAGGCACTGTCTGCAAACACAGAACCGGAGCACGAGGTGGACCCGCAGGTCGCAACATTCGACAAGGGCGGTAAGATCACCCTGCGATACCGCTCACGGC
>JBKJXT010000263.1:0-6550 GCA_046716205.1 Actinomycetota bacterium | reverse complement strand
GCGGATGAAGCCTGTGCCGCGCGCGGCGTACCTCGAACGCGCCGCGACGGCGAAGCTGTTCCCCCGCCGCGCCGCGTTCGAGGTGTTGAAGTTCTACTGCGCCAACCAGTGGGCGTCGGCGCCGCGCGTCGAGCAGCACCTCGGGTTCACGTACGGATGCACGACCGATGAGCCCGCGCGCAAAGGCCCGACGCTGGAGGTCATCACCTCGCAACAGGTGACGCGCGACCACACCGAGGAATGCGACGTCGTCGTCGTTGGGAGCGGCGCTGGCGGCGCCGTCGTCGCGAAGGAGCTCGCCGAACTGGGCTTGAGCGTGATCGTGCTGGAGGAGGGTGCCTACCACTCGCGCGACGATTTCGCCGGTCCTCCGTTCGAGCGGTTCCAGAAGCTGTATCGGCGCCAAGGTCTCACGGCGGCCTGGGGCAGGCCGTCGATCGCGCTGCCGATGGGGATGGGCGTCGGCGGATCGACGGTGGTCAACTCAGGCACCTGCTTCCGCACGCCCGAGCGCGTGCTGGCCCGATGGGCCAAGGACATCCAAGGCGTCGACGCGGAGTCGATGCGCGTGTTCTTCGACCGTGTCGAACGCATCCAGCATGTGCAGCCCGTCGCCGAGGAGGTGCTCGGCAACAACGCCCGCGTGTTCCGTCGCGGCGCGCAAGCCCTGGGGCTGCACGGCGCGCCGCTGCTGCGCAACATCGAGGGCTGCCGTGGCTGCGGTGTGTGTGCGTTCGGGTGTCCGTCGGACGCGAAGCTCGCGATGCACCTCACCTACCTGCCGCGTGCGCAGCGCCACGGCGCGACGATCTATGCGGGGGCGAAAGCGCGAACGATCATCGTGGAGGAGGGGCGCGCCCGCGGCGTGAGCGCGGTGTTGCTCGATCCGGTCACCGGCGAGCGGCGCGCGATGCTCACCGTGCGCGCCAAGCTGGTCGTGATCGCCGCGGGCGCGATCCACACGCCCGCGCTGCTGTCGCTGAACGCACTGGGCAACCGTTCCGGCGAGCTCGGCCGCAACCTGCGCATCCACCCGGCGTCCGCGGTCGGAGCCTTCTTCGAAGAAGAGATCCACGGCTGGCGAGGCACGCTGCAGTCCTTCTACGTCGATGACTTCCACGAGTCTCACGACGTGATGATCGAGGTGACCGCGAGCGTTCCGAGCGTCGGCGCCGGGACGTTCCCCGGGACCGGCGCCGCGCTGAAGGATGCGTTGGCGCGCTATCCCAACTTCGCGAGCGCGGGGCTGTTCGTCAGCGATACCTCCAGCGGGCGCGTCATCCGCCGCGGAGCGGGCGAGCCGCTCGTCACCTATGCGCTCAACCGTCACGACGCGCGCCGCATGGTGCGTGGGCTGGTCAAGACCGCCGAGATCTTCCTCGCGGCCGGCGCGCGTGGCGTGCTGACCGGACTGCCGGGCCAGGACGTCGTGACGTCCAAGGCCCAGCTCGACGCGGTCAAGGAGGAAGCGATCCGTCCCGGCGCGCTGAAGCTCACCGCGTTCCACCCGGTCGGGACGGCGCGCATGGGTGCGGATCCGTGGGTCAGCGTCGTGGACGAATGGGGCGAGGTCCACGGCGTCGCCGGGCTGTTCGTCGCCGACGCATCGATGCTGCCCGGCTGTCCAACGGTCAATCCGCAGATCACGATCATGGCGTTCGCGACGCGCACCGCCGACCACATCGCGCGCCATGCTGCGCGCTACGTTGCCTGAGCCATGGATGTGACCGTCGGCGCCACCGCCCCGGACTTCGAGCTCCGTGACACCGAGGGCAACCTCATGAAGCTGTCTGCGTTCCGGGGTCACAAGAACGTGCTGATCGTGTTCTATCCCTTCGCGTTCTCACCGACGTGCTCGGGTGAGTTCTGCGAGCTCCGCGATCGCAACGCCGATCTGGTGTCCGACGAGGACCTCGAGGTGTTCGGGATCTCCGCGGACCCGTTGTGGTCGTTGAAGGCATGGAAGCAGCAGGAGGATTTCGGCAACCGGTTCCTGTCGGACTACTGGCCGCACGGCGAGGTGAGCCGCGCGTACGCCTCGTTCAACGAGGAGACCGGGGGCTCCAAGCGCAACACGTTCCTCGTCGACAAGCGAGGCATCATCCGCTTCGCAGAGATCGACCTGCCCCGCGGCCCGCGGGATCAGGGTGGGTGGAAGACGGCGATCGCAGCGCTCGACTGAGCACCCCGCGTTAGGCTTCGGTGTATGCCGTGCTTCCGGTGTGGACGTGTGCAGGAGGACCCGCCGCAAGGTAAGCCCTCGCCGTGGGCGCGCGGCGTGATCGCGGGCGAGCAGGTCCTTGTCTGTCCCGACTGTCAGCGCGAGCATCCCGCGTGGGCCGAGGAATGCGAGCGCTGTCCGAGCTGCGGCTACGCGAAGCTCAGCCTCAAGCTCGGGTTCCGGGTGTGCTCGCGATGTGGGAACACCTGGGAATGAACGTCCCGGCCGAAGGCAAGGTTCTCCTCAGCGCGTGTCTGGCCGGCCTCGCCTGCACCCACGAAGCGCAAGCCAAGACCCGAGCGTGGGCGCAGCGCCTGGTGTTGGAGGGCCGCGCGATCCTGGTCTGCCCGGAGATGGCCGGCGGCCTGCCCGTGCCCCGCCCGGCCTCCGAGATCCAGGACGGGGACGGGGGTGACGTGCTGGATGGGCACGCGCAGGTACAGGACGAGCACGGCCGCGACGTGACCCAGCAGTACCTGACGGGAGCGCGACACGCAGCGCGCGCAGCGCAGGAGGGCGGTGCCGAGACCGCGATCCTCAAAGCGCGCAGCCCCTCCTGCGGCTCGGGTGGCACCTACGACGGCACCTTCAGCGGGACGCTGCGCGATGGCGACGGGGTCACCGCCGCTTTGCTGAAGCGAGAAGGATTGACGGTAGTCTCCGACGAACAGGTCCAGGGATAAGCCCGTCGCGTCATCGCCCCCAGGCGCGCACGAAGACTGGAGGCATGTATGGACCGCGCGGTACCGAAGAGCCCGCTGGATCTGCGCCGCCGCATCGACGCCGATCCCACGACGTACTTCACCGTCGAAGAGGTGGACCGCTCGAAGCGATACGTCCGCCCGCTGCAGATCGCATCGCTGGGATCGCTCGCGTGTGGGATCGTGACGATGGTCGCGATCATCGCCGCGCGTTTCCCGCAGACGATCGTCGAGAAGACCGGCGTCTCGGGCTGGGTGATCGAGCTGCTCGTCATCATCGCCGCACTGTCGGTGTTGCTGACGCTGTGTGACCTGCCGATCGCGGTGTGGAAGACGTTCGTGCACGAGACGAAGTGGGGCTTCAACAAGCAGACACCGAAGATGTTCGTGCTCGACCTGATCAAGAGCACGCTGATCTACGGCCTCATCCTGCAGGCGATGCTGCTGGTGCCGGTCTGGGCGTTGATCCGCGCGACCGACCTGTGGTGGCTGTGGGGCGGCCTCGTCATCACGTCGATCAGCCTGATACTCGCGTTCGTGTATCCCGTGCTGATCCTGCCGGCGTTCAACAAGTTCACGCCGCTTGAGGAGGGCCCGTTGCGTGCACGGCTGCGAGAGCTGGCGGCGCGCGCAGGGGTGAACATCAGTGAGTTCGACGTGATGGACGCCTCCAAGCGATCGACCAAGGACAACGCGTTCTTCGTCGGGATGGGCTCGACCCGTCGTGTCGTGCTGTACGACAACATGCTGAGCCTGCCCGACACCAACACCGAGGTCGTGGTCGCCCACGAGATCGGGCACTGGCGCCGGGGCCACATCACGCGCAACCTCGTGATGGGCGTCGTGCGGATGCCGCTGCTGTTGGGCGCGACCGCAGCGGTGGTCTCGCAAGGGTGGTTCCTGCGCCTGGCCGGCGTGGACTCGCTCGGCGACCCCGCCGCGATGCCGGCGCTGTTCTCCGTCGCCGCGCTGCTGTTCATCGTGATCCGTCTCTTCGACGCCTCCATCTCGCGCTGGTTCGAACGCGAAGCCGACTTCGACGCGCTCGAGCTGACGCGCGACCCCGCGTCGTTCGAACAGGTCTGGCGCAACATGATCGATCGCAACCTCCCCGACCTCACGCCCAGCTGGTGGGTCCGGGTGCGCGCCACCCACCCGCCGATCCACGAGCGGCTCGCGCACGGCCGGGCGTGGGCATCGGCGAACCCGGACGTACGGGTCGAACAGGCACACATGGAACCGCAGCCGGGGGGCGCGCCAGTCTGAACCAGCGCAGGTCGGGACGTGCGTCCGATGGGGGCGCGAGCCCTCCTCGCCGATATTCCACTATGCGTGCGCGGTTGGGGCGAGCGGCCATCGTGGCCGTATCGACGCTCGCCGCCGTGGTCCCGGGCGCCCACGCGATCGCGCCGCCCGGGACGTCGTGCTCGGTGTTCCCGTACAACAACGTCTGGCACGCGGACATCTCGCGGTTGCCGGTCCACGCGCGGAGCGCGGCGTGGATCTCCTCGATGGGCGGTACCGCGCGCCGGTTGCATCCCGACTTCGGCCCCAGCGGAGGGGAGCGCCCCTACGGCATCCCCTACGACGTTGTGGCCGGCTCGCGCGCCACGACGTCGATCGAGTTCCTCTACGACGACGAGAGCGATGCGGGGCCGTACCCATTCGGATCCGATACCACCATCGAGATGGGATCCGACCGCCACGCGATCATGATCGACAAAGACGCGTGCCGCCTCTACGAGCTCTTCGACGCACAGTATTCGTCCGGCGGCTCGACCGCCGGCTCGGGCGCGATCTTCGATCTCCGCTCCAACGCGTTGCGTCCTGCGGGCTGGACCAGTGCGGACGCGGCGGGTCTGCCGATCTTCGCGGGACTGCTGCGCCTCGACGAGGTGAAGGCAGGCAGGATCGACCACGCGATCCGCGTCACGGCGTCGCGGACAGACCGCTCCTACCTATGGCCGGCGCGTCACCATGCCGGGGCGGCCTGGGACCCGTCGCTGCCGCCGATGGGGGCTCGCTTCCGGATGAAGGCTGGCTACGCGCTCAGCGGTCTGCGGCCGGACACCCAGGTGATCCTGCGCGCGTTCAAGCGCCACGGGCTCATCGTGGCCGACAACGGCAGCAACTGGTACTTCGGAGGGACCAGCGAATCGGGCTGGCCGACCGGTCTGCTCGACGAGCTGAAGTTGATCCCGGCCGGCGCGTTCGAAGCCGTCAACGTGTCCTCGATCATGGCCGATCCCAACTCGGGTCGCGTGCGCACGAAGATCCGACTGCGTCGCATCGTCTACAACCCATCCGGCGACGATGTCGTCGGCGAGAAGGTCACGATCGCGAACCTCGGCACCAACCCGACGTCACTTCGTGGATGGACGTTGCGCGACCGCGCCGGGCATGTGTACACGTTCAGGTCCTTGTTGCTTGGCGTCGGTGCGACCGTGACCGTGCACACCACACGCGGGACGGACACCTCGCTGAACCGGTACTGGGGCTCGACGACCGCGATCTGGAACAACGGCGGGGATGCCGCGACGTTGCGGACGGCCGCAGGCTCGGTCGTGGACGGGTGCAGCTACGGCGGAGGCGCGACGAGCGCCACCTGCTGAGCCCTCCGTCGGGCCGAGCGCATACAGTTCTGCCCATGGTGGCGTTGCGGGTGGTCGCCGGGCTCGGCGGAGCGTTCGTCGTCGTGGCGACGCTCGGGTCGGCGGTTCGCACGGTCGTACTCCCGCGCGCGATCCCCGCGTTCATCGCGCGCCGGGTCTTTTTGGCGATGCGCGTGTTGTTCCGGCTGCGTGCCGGGCGGCGCGCGACCTATGAGCGCATCGATCACGTGATGGCGCTCTACGGCCCGATAAGCCTGCTGACACTTCTGATCGTCTGGCTGCTGCTCGTCCTCGGCGGGTTCGTCCTGATCTTCTGGGGGGTCGGTGCGGGTGGGTTCCGCGAGTCTTTCGACCTCAGTGGCTCGTCGCTTCTGACGCTGGGGTTCGCCTACCCGGAGGCCGCGCCGGCGGTCGCACTCGCGTTCACAGAGGCCGCCATCGGGCTGGTGTTGCTGGCGCTGTTGATCACCTACCTGCCGAGCATCTACGGAGCGTTCAGCCGCCGCGAGGCCGCGATCGCGTTGCTCGAGGTTCGGGCGGGATCCACCAACGAGCCCGCCTCCACCTTCGAGATGATCAACCGCATGTGGGCGATCCACGGTCTGAGCACGTTGCCTGAAACATGGCAGCACTGGGAGCGATGGTTCGTCGAGCTCGAGGAGAGTCACACCTCGTTCCCGTCGCTGGCATTCTTCCGCTCCCAGCAGCCCGAGCGCCATTGGGTGGTAGCGGCGGGAACCGTGTTGGATGCGGCAGCGATCGCGAACTCCTCGGTGGAAGGCGGGTGGTCCCCGGACGCCGCCTACTGCTTGCGCGCCGGCTATCTCGCGCTGCGACGCATCGCGGGGTTCTTCCGGATCCCCTACGACCACGATCCCGATCCCGGCGATCCGATCTCGGTGATGCGTTCGGAGTTCGACCGGCTGCTCGATGACCTCGAGCGCGCCGGCGTCCCGCTGGTGGCTGATCGTGATCAGGCGTGGCGCGACTTCGCCGGCTGGCGGGTCAACTACGAC
>JBKJXT010000262.1:0-11367 GCA_046716205.1 Actinomycetota bacterium | reverse complement strand
CCACGGCAGTACGGACAACGCATCGGTCCCTCACCCGGGAGGCGGACAAGGGCCTCCTCGCCTCACCTCCGATCGCACACAGGATGTGGGCTCTACACCCGCAAACCACAACATCTTGTGGTAGCAGAGAACCTACCACACAAGATAGGAGGGTTCAAGAACCATGGGACGATCGGCGCGGGTGGTTTTTTCACAGCCTCGAACCGCTGGTCAAGAGCCTCGAAACCCGGGCACGTGAGGTCCGAGCCGCTTGCGACAGCGGCGATCCGGCCAGGATCTTTAGCCACCGACGCCAGCGTCAGGCCGGGATCATGAGCCGCTGCCCGGGTTGCACGACCGGGGAGCGCAAGGCATTGAGTTTCATGATGTTGAAGACGGCTTGGCGCCGGTCCCCGGCCACGTGCTCGCCGGCGATCCCCCACAGCGTGTCGCCGCGCTGGACCAGGACGCTGCGAACGGGCTTGGGGTGGTCCTGGCGCGCAGAAACCGCCCTGCCCCCTGGGATCAGGGCCGCGATCACAAGACTGACGACGATCAGGAACTGCTTCATGGCTCTCACCTCACCGTAGACCGTAACGAACATGTGTTCGGTAGTCAAGGGATATCCGAACACATGTTTGATTTCCAGCGGGCGAGATGTTAGCTTCGACCCCTGACAGCCTCGACAAGGAGCCGGAGATGAGCGATCTGACGAAGCGGCAGCGAGCGATCCTCGACTACATCCGCTCGATCCACACCGACCGCGGCTACCCGCCCTCGGTGCGAGAGATCGGTGAAGCGGTCGGCCTCCAGTCCCCTTCCAGCGTCCACGCGCAGCTCGCGACCCTCGCCGAGCGCGGCTACCTCCGCAAGGATCCGACGCGCCCACGTGCGATCGTCGTCCAGATGGACGAAGAGGGCCGCCGTATCGATCGCGCGCCTGCGGTCGTTCAGGTTCCGCTGGTGGGCCGTATCGCCGCAGGCAACCCGATCCTGGCCGAGCAACAGATCGAGGACACCCTCACGGTTCCCGAAGACTTCGCCGGCAGCGGGACGCTGTTCGCGCTGCGCGTGAAGGGCGACTCGATGATCGAAGCGGGCATCCTCGACGGCGACACGGTCATCGTGCGTCAACAGCCGAGTGCCGAGGACGGCGACATCATCGCTGCGCTGGTGGACGGTGAAGAGGCGACTGTGAAGCACCTCAGCCGAAAGGGCGGGGTGGTGCGGCTCATCCCCGCGAACGCGGCGTATGAGCCGATCGAGGCAGAGCAGGTCGAGGTGCTGGGCAAGGTTGTCAGCGTCCTGCGCCGGATCTAGGAACTACACAGATGTAGGAGCTACGGCGCGGTCTCTGCGCGAGGCGGCGAAACCTGGAACTCTCCCAGCCGGCCTGCGTGGTCGGGGCGCAGGCGCGCGATCACGTGGGTTCCTTCGGCTTCGTAGGTCTCCGAGAGGACCTGCGCGTTCTGACCGGCGTGCAACCCAGCGACGATGTCCCCACGTGAGTACGGGATCAACAGCTCGACCTGAACGTGGGGCGAGGGCAGGCGGCGCACCATCTCATCGAGCAGCCCGTCGAGTCCCGTGCGCGCCAACGCGCTCACCGCGACCGCGTCGGGGAACATCCGCTCGAGCCGCGCCACGCCCATCTCGTCCAGCGCGTCGATCTTGTTGACGACGATCAGCTCGGGAACCTCGGCCGCACCGATGTCGCCGAGGACTTGGCGCACGCTGCGGTACTGATGCTCAGGCTCGGATGACGCCCCGTCGACGACGTGCACGAGCAGGTCCGCACGCGCCGCCTCTTCCAGCGTGGACTTGAACGCCTCGACCAAGGAGTGCGGCAGCTTGCGCACGAAGCCGACCGTATCGGTCAGCACCGCTGATCGTCCGTCGGGCAGATCCAGGCGGCGCGACGTGGGATCGAGCGTGGCGAACAACTGGTTCTGCACCAGCACGCCCGCACCGGTGAGCGCGTTTAACAGCGTGGACTTGCCAGCGTTGGTGTAGCCGACGACCGCGATACCGGAGGCATGGTTCCGCACGCGGGTGCCGCGCTTGATCGCGCGCATCTTGTCGACGTCCTTCAACTCCTTGCGCAGGCGCGCCAGCCGCGTCTGGATGCGCCGGCGATCCGTCTCGAGCTTTGTCTCACCGGGACCACGCGTTCCCAGGCCACCGACGCCCGACTTCCCGAGGCGCGACATCGATTCACCCCAACCGCGCAGCCGGGGCAATAGGTAATTGAGCTGTGCGAGCTCGACCTGGAGCTTGCCTTCCGAGGAATGCGCGTGCTGCGCGAAGATGTCGATGATCAATGCGGTTCGGTCGATCACTTTGCAGCCGCAGATCTCCTCCAGGTTGCGCAGCTGCGACGGCGAGAGTTCCTCGTCGACCACCACGGTGTCCGCCCGGGTCGCAAGGACGGCGTCTCGCACCTCGTCCGCCTTGCCCTTACCAAGGAACGTCGCGGGATCCGGTGACGACCGGCGCTGCATCAAGGTATGCACGACCTCCGCGCCGGCGGTGTCCGCGAGACGCGCAAGCTCCTCCAGGGACTCCTCCGCCTCTTCCGGGATGCCGCTCATCGACAGCCCGACCAAGACCGCGCGCTCCAGCCTGAGTTGCTGCAGCTCTGGCGGAAGCTCGGTGATCCGGCGGCGGTCCGAGGTGCGCAGCGTCCGCGCCTGGTCGCCGTCGGCGAGACGACGCCCAGCTTGCCCGGCGCGCTCGAGCGGGCCGAGGCGTTCTCGGCGCCGGTCGCGTTCGCCGTCTAGCCCGCGAGTGCCTTTCTGATCCGTGTTAACCCCTCCTCGAGCAGAGCGTCTGGAACCGTCAGCGAGATCCGGATGAATCCTTCGCCGCTGGGTCCATACCCGCGCCCGGGCGGCACGACGACACCGGCCTCTTCAAGCAGGAACGTCGCGAACGACGCAGAGTCGTGCCCCTCGGGCCCCGGCAACCATACGAACACCGATACCCGCGGCGCTTCGAGTTTCCAGCCGGCGTCGTTGAAGGTGGTGACGACGAGGTCGCGCCGGCGCTGGTAGAGGGCGCGCAGGTCGTCGAGGAAGTCCTGCGGCCCGTCCAGCGCTGCGATCCCCGCCCGCTGGATCGCGTTGAAGATCCCCGAGTCGATGTTGGTCTTGACCCGGCCGAGGGCCTCGACGGCGGCCGGGTTACCCACGGCCATCCCGATCCGCCAGCCGGTCATGTTGTAGGTCTTTGAGAGAGAGTGGAACTCGACCGCGACGTCTCGCGCGCCGGGCACCTGCAGCACCGACGGCGCGACGTAGCCGTCGAAGGTGATCTCGGAGTACGCGTTGTCGTAGGCGAGCAGCAGGTCGTTCGCCTTGCAGAACGCGACCGCACGTTCGAGCTGCGCGAGCTCCACGGTCGCCGCGCACGGATTCGACGGGTAGTTCAGCCAGAGCACCTTCGCATTGGCCGGCGCCTCGATCGAGTCGAAGTCGGGGAAGAAGTCGTTGTCCGGCGTCAGCGGCAACATGATCGAGGTCCCGCCGGCGAGGTGCGTTCCGATCTCGTAGACCGGGTACGCAGGGTCCGGTACGAGCGCGATGTCGCCGGGATCAATCATCGCGGTTGCCAGGTGCGCGATGCCCTCTTTCGACCCGATCAGGGGCTGGATCTCGGTTGCAGGGTCAAGCGTCACCTCGAAGCGGCGTGCGTACCAATCGGCGACCGCGCGCCGGAACTCGGGCATGCCGTAGTAGCTCGGGTACTGATGCGTGGAAGGATCCGCGGCCGCTTCCTGTCCCGCCGCGACGATGTGCGCGGGCGTCGGCGAGTCGGGATCTCCAACCCCAAAGGAGATCACATCGACCCCCGCGGCGCGCTTCTCGGTGATCTTGCGATCGATCTCTGCGAACAGGTACGGGGGAAGGGTCTGGATACGTCGTGCGAATCTCACTCGGTCACCCTTTCGTGGTCCGGCAGCAATGAAGTCAGGCGCGCGGCGAGCACGCCCGAGAACGTCTCTTCGGCGGGGCCGGTCATGAAGACCGTGTCGTCGGTCCATTCGATGTCAAGCGTCCCGCCGCGCAGGTGCACGGCGATCGAACGACCGGTGAAGGATCGGAACGCCGACGCGACGCCAACCGCGCACGCCCCGGTGCCGCACGCCAGCGTTTCGCCGACGCCGCGCTCCCACACGCGCATGCGTACCTGGTCGCGATCCAACACCTGCACGAACTCAACGTTGGTCTTGGCCGGGAACCGCTCGTGAACCTCCAGCGCAGGGCCGAGCGTGAAGAAGTCCACTGCATCAAGGTCATCCACGAAGATCACCGCATGCGGGTTGCCCATCGAGACACACGTCGCCTCGACCGTTTGCCCGACAACCTCGATCTTCTCGTGCTGCGGGTCGCCCTCACCGGCAAGTGGGATCCTGGCGCGCTCGAAGATCGGCGCGCCCATGTCGACGCGCACGCGTTCGACGCGCCCCTCGTGACCCCGGTACAGCGTCAGTGCCTTCACGCCGTCGCGCGTGTCCGCCGTGATCTGGTCCGCGTCGATGATGCCCCGGTCACCGACGTACTTCGCCAGGCAGCGGATCCCGTTGCCGCACATCTCCGCGACCTCGCCGTCGGCGTTGTAGTAGTCCATGAAGAAGTCGGCGTCGGAGGAGCGCGTGATGCGGATGATGCCGTCGCCACCGACCCCGAAATGCCGGTCGCATACCGCCGCGACGAACGCGGCATTGAGATGCAGCCGGTCGTCGAGGTCCTCGATCATCACGAAGTCGTTGCCGGCCCCATGCATCTTGACGAAGTTCATCAACCATCTCCCAGAAGGTGTCGAGAGTAGTATGCCCCGACTTCGCCCCCGGCGTGCTCCAGATCTGTCGCGTCGAACCACACCACGCGCGGATCGCGCCGGAACCACGACATCTGACGGCGTGCGTACCGCGTGGTCGCTCTGGTCGTCGCCTCGACGAAGTCGTCTGCGTCCAGCCGCCCCTCCAGCAGCTCGATCGCCTGCGCGTAGCCGATCGCCTTGGACGCGGTCAGCGCCTCGCGGTAGCCCGCTGCCAGTAGGACGCGCACCTCCTCGAGCAACCCCGACGCAAGCATGCCGACTGCACGTTCCCGCACCCTCTCGGTGAGAACCTCGATCGGAACCTGCAGGCCTGCGATCGCGATGGGACTGAACCGCTGCCACTCGCCACGGAACGTCGAGAAGGGCGCACCCGTGATCTCGATCACCTCGAGCGCGCGGATGACCCTGCGCGTGTTCGCTGCCTCGATCGCCGCCGCAGCATCAGGGTCCTGTTCCTTCAGCCGCGCGAACAGTTCGTCCGGCACGATCGCCTCCAGGCGCGCACGGATCGCCGGGTCCGTCGGCGGCAAGGACAGCTCATCGACCACGGCGCGCAGGTACAGGCCTGATCCACCGACGTACAGCGGGAGCGCGCCTCGATCGCGTATCTCGGCGACCGCCGCACGTGCGGAGCGTTGGAACATCGCGACGGTGAAGGGTTCGGCTGGGTCGGCGATGTCCAGGAGATGGTGGGGCACCGCGGCGCGGTCCTCGAAAGACGGCTTGGCGGTTCCGACGTCCATCCCGCGATACACCGTCATGGAGTCGATCGCGACGATCTCGGCGCCGAGAGAGGGCGCGAGGTGCATCGCGACCGCGCTCTTGCCCGATGCCGTCGGTCCGACGAGCGCGAGCCCGCGCTCGCTCACCCGTGTGCAGCGATCGGCGCAAGCTCGCCGTCGAGATGGTGCGGGTGCGCGCCGGTCACGATCACGTCGAGGAAGGCACCCGCCATGGACCCGTCCCCGGCGACGTGCACGATCTTGTTCGTCCGCGTTCGCGCCGTGACCCTGTTGGGATCCTTGCGCGACGGACCTTCGACGAGCACCTCGAGCCGCTCGCCGAGGTGCGCGCAGTTCTTCTGAAGCGACATCGCCTCCTGGAGCTCGACGAGGCGCGCGTACCGCTGCGCAACGACTGCGGGATCCACCTGGTCGGGCAGAGATGCGGCAGAGGTGTTCGGCCGCTTGGAGTACTGGAACGTGTAGGCGGAGTCGAAGCGCGCCTCCGCCACCACGCGCAAGGTCTCGGCGAAGTCGTCTTCGGTCTCGCCGGGGAATCCCACGATGATGTCGCTCGAGACCGCGAGACCGGGGATCGCGCTGCGCAGGTCGCGGAGCCAGCTGAGGTAGCGCGCCGAGCGATACGACCGCTTCATCCACCCGAGCACACGATCCGACCCGGATTGCAGCGGGAAATGGATGTGCTCGCACACCACAAGCGAAGCCGCCATGGCGTCGATGACGTCGGGGGTGAAATCGTGTGGGTGCGGCGAGGTGAACCGCACGCGGCGTAATCCGGTGACGCCGTCCATGGCGCGCAACAGGTCTGCGAACATCGAGCGTCCGCCGAGATCCCTGCCGTAGGTGTTCACGTTCTGACCCAGCAGCGTGACCTCGACGACCCCGTCATCCGCGAGCCGACGAACCTCCGCGACCACATCCTCGAGCGGCCGGGAGACCTGGCGGCCGCGCACGAAGGGCACGATGCAGAACGAGCACGCGTTGTCGCATCCGACCGAGACCGACACCCACCCGTGGAAGGGATGCTCCCGGCGCGCCGGCAGCGCGGAGGGGAACACCTCGGTCTGTTCGCGGAACTCGAACGCCGGCAGGCCGGTCTCTTCGCGCTGGGCGAGCAACGCCGGCAGATCGCCGACGGCGAACGTCCCGAAAGCGATGTCCACCCACGGCGCCTTTTCGAGCACCAGCTGCTTGTCCTTCTGAACCTGGCAGCCGCCGACGGCCAAACGCATATCCGGCCGCGCCTCCTTGAGCGCCTTCATGTGTCCCAGGGTGCCGTACAGACGGTTGTCGGCGTTCTCCCGGATCGCGCACGTGTTGAATAGCACGAGGTCCGCGGTGTCGGCGGATCCGGCTCGCACGTACCCGTTCGCCTCTAGCAGCCCCGCGATGCGCTCGGAGTCGTGCTCGTTCATCTGGCACCCGTGGGTGCGCAGGAAGTAGGTCTTGGTCACGGCCCAATGGTACCGGGAACAATTGAAGCGGCGCGCCCGAAGGCGCGCCGCTTTGGATCAGAAGTCGGTGATCAGGTCACTCGGTTCCACGTGAGGTTCCACGGGGCGTCGAAGTTATCCGACCAGTTGTAGGCGCGGAAGACGTACTTGTCGCCCGGGGCGACCGGGATGTTGGACCGCTCGAGGCAGCCCATGCCGGTGGGGTCGCCGGGACCGAGCAGACCGTCGCACGGGTCTCCGACGTTGTTCGCGCCGCTTGCCAGCATCTCGCCGTTGTTCCCGGAGGTGGGTTTGGCGCAGATGAACGAGTCCCAGTCAACCTCAGGGGTGATCACATAGACCACGAGGTTCGCGAAAACGCCCGCGGCGTTCTTCGGCGTGCCCTGTACGGTGTCCCTGTGTGAGACGACGCCCGCGGCAACCACCGGCTGCTCGCACGCCTGGAAGCCGGTCGATCCATCATTAAGAACGTCGAGCCAGTACGGACATGTGAACGTGCAGGCGACGGTGCCGACCGCAGCGTGCTTACCGGTCTGGACGAGGATACGTGTCGTGGCGGCGTTCGCTTGTGGCATCGCGCTGCTTACGACGAGGCCTGCGAGGATCGCGGCCGTGAACAACTTCCGCATAACGTTCTCCCTCCCGCTCAAGGACGGACAGATGGATCGGACCGTTGCCTAGTGTGTTCGCCCTCCCCCGGGTGACTTCCTCCTGGGGCACATCGGGTTTTTTGGAACCTACCGGCAGGCGATGGGGACTCTACCCAGGGTCGTATCGGGCAAATCTGTGTCGAAACGAACAGATATCCTCCCAGCCATGCGCCTCGTGAGGTTCGGTTATGAGGGAAGCGTCCATGTGGGCGCGCTGACAGATGATGACAGGGCCGTCACCGACCTCGGCTCCGGGCGCGTCATGGCCGGCATCCTGGCGGCGGGCTTCGAGGCGCTGGGGGCACCATCCGGGCCCAGTCTGCCGATCGCAGACATACGGCTGCTGGCCCCCCTCGAGCCGGCGTCGCTGCGGGACTTCCTCGCCTTCGAGGACCATGCCAAGGCTGGCGCCGCGCGCCGCGGCGAAGCCCTCAACCCGTCGTGGTACGAGATGCCGGTCTACTACAAAGGCAACCATCGCCAGATCCTCGGCCCCGCAGACCCCCTGCCGTGGCCGGCCTGGACCCGAAAGCTCGACTTCGAGCTGGAGCTCGCCTGCGTCGTTGGCGGCCCGGCGGTGCGAGGCGTTGACGAAGCCGAAGCAGTCCGAAGCATCTTCGGCTACACGATCATGAACGATTGGAGTGCCCGTGACGTGCAGCGCGCCGAGATGGCGATGCGCCTCGGGCCGGCGAAGTCCAAAGACTTCGCGACATCGCTTGGACCCTGCATCGTGACCGCCGACGAGTTCGACCCCTCGACCGGGATCCGCATGAGCGCTCGAGTGAACGGCGAAACGTGGTTCGCGACCCACGCGGCCCGGATGCATTGGAGCTTCGCGCAGATGATCGCTTACGTTGCATCAAGCGAGGACGTTCATCCCGGCGATGTCTACGGGAGCGGGACCGCTTACGGCGGGTGCGGACTCGATCAGGACCGATGGCTGCAACCCGGCGATGTCGTCGAGCTGGAGATCGACGGCATCGGCCTCTTGCGTAATGCTGTGACCTAAGGAGGATCCCATGCCCGATCTCGCAAGCGCCTACGCCGACACGCGTGCCTCGATGACCAAGATCGCGCGCGACCTAACACCCGAAGAGCTCGATGCGAGCGTGCCCGCCTGTCCGGCCTGGAGCGTGAAGGATCTGGTCGCGCATGTCACCTCGATCGCGTCGTCACTTGCGAACGGGACCTTCCCACCGGATCTCAACCCGGCCATGTTCTGGGACGAGACGACCGCGGTTCGACGCGAGAAATTCGTCGACGAGGCGTTGTCGACGCGGCGCTCCAACGACCTCGACGCGATCCTGACCGAATGGGAGTCATCCTCGGCGATGCTCGAAGCGATGATGCGCGGTGAACGACCCTGGCCAGACGGCGTCCCGCCGCTGCCGGAATGGATCGTGCTGACCGACGTCGCGGTGCATCATCACGATCTGCGCGGCGCCGTGGACCAAGCCGGCGAGCGCGACTCGTTGGCCACGGGACTCTCGCTGCGCTCCTACGTCGAGGGGATGCGCTTCGCGTCGGCCGTGAAGAAGTTGCCCGCGTTCAAGATCGTCGCCGGTTCGCGGGAGTGGGTCGTCGGGGAAGGCGAACCGGTCGCGACGGTCGCCGCGGATCCCTTCGAGCTGGCGCGCGCGGCGAGCGGACGGCGCAACCCCGACCAGGTTCGCTCGTTCGCGTGGGAGGGCGATCCCGAGCCCTTCATCCACCTGTTCTCCCCGTACGGCGTGCGCGAGGATGCACTCGTCGAGTAACTAGTCGAGCAAGCCCAGACCGCGCGCCCAGCTCGTCGCGTAGCCGTCGATCTCGACCTTGTCGACGTCGACGCTCACCTTCAGCGGCTTGGACGTCTCCACCATGACCGCGATCTCGTCGGCGAATTCCTTGGTCTTGCCCGCCTCCATCGCCGCGGCCTGCGGACCGTGATGCAGTCCTTGCGGGTGGAGCGTCATCATCCCGGGCTGGATCCCGGTGCGCGAGAAGAACTGACCGTCGTGATAGAAGATCACCTCGTCGCGGTCGATGTTCGCATGGAAGAACGGGACGCGCAGCGCCTGCGGATCGCCGGTCTCAGTGGGTCGCGGCGCGAAGGTGCAGATCTCGAACCCGTCGTTCTCCCATGTGCAGTGCACGCTCGGCGGCAGATGATAGCGCGGAGAAACGACCGGCCGGAAGTCGCGAACGTTGAGCCGGAGAGGACACAGGTCCCCCTGCCATCCGACGACGTCGAGCGGATGGAAGGGATAGGTGAGCATCGTGAACTCGTCCCCGCGCATCACCAGCACCTCGAAGGTGCCGGCCTCGTCGTGCGGCTGTGGCTCGGGCGTCTCGATCACCCCGGGGTCGAACTGCGCGTGGCGCCCAAGCATCCCCCGCTCCGGCAGCCGGTACTCTCCGCTGCCTTCGATGATGAACAGGAACACCGCAGCGTCGGGGACCACGCGATGCGTCGTGCCCTTCGGAACGATGAGGTAATCGCCCCGTTCGAATCGAAGGGGGCCGTAGTCGGTCTCGAGCAGTCCGGTGCCCTCATGCACGAAGTAGCAGAGATCACCCGAGGCATCGCGCAGGTAGTACGACAGCGGCTCGGCGACGCGCGTCACGAACAGGCGCACGTCCTCATTGGCGGCGACCGGGGTCCAGTGGCCGTCGCCCAGGCCGCCGAGGTCGAATGCTCGCGGGCGCAGCGGCCCCTCGACCTTGATCCACGCCGTCGGTGGGTGCGTCCGATACAGGTGCGAGGCGCGCCCGTTGAACGACTCGCGCCCGTGCTCCTCCTCGAAGGTCCCCTCGGGCAGCCCGACATGGGCCTGCTTGGCGACGCGACCCCGCGACATCGGGATCACAACGTGCCTCGCAGCTCTTGCTCGCGCTCGATCGCCTCGAACAACGCCCGGAAGTTCCCAAGGCCGAAGCCGCGCGAACCGTGACGCTGGATGACCTCGAAGAACACCGTGGGGCGGTCCATCACCGGCTTGGTGAAGATCTGCAACAGGTAGCCCTCCTCGTCGCGGTCAGCGAGGATCGCGAGCTCCGCGAGTGCATCGACGTCCACCTCGTCGCGCAGATCCGCGAAGCGCTCGCGGATCTCTTCGTAGTAGGCATCGGGCACGCGCAGGAACTGCACACCGCGCTTGCGGAGCTCCGCGACGGTTCGCAGGATGTCGTCGGTCCGCAGCGCCATGTGCTGTACGCCCGCGCCTCGGTAGAAGTCGAGGTACTCGTCGATCTGCGACTTCTTCTTGGCCGGCGCAGGCTCGTTCAGCGGGAACTTCACACGCCCGACGCCGTCCTGCATCACCTTAGACATCAACGCGGTGTATTCGGTGGAGATCTGATCGTCGCTGAAGTGCACGAGGTTGATGAAACCCATCACCTCGGCGTAGTAGTTCGCCCACGTGTTCATGGTGCCGAGCTCGACGTTGCCGACGACGTGATCGACGGTGACGATGCCCACCGAGCGGTCGGCCGGCTCTCCGGTCGGCCGGAACCCCGGCAGGAAAGCGCCGTGGTAGTCGTCACGCTGGATCAGGGAGTGGATCGTGTCTCCATAGGTCGCGATGGCGGCGCGCACGACCTTGCCGTGCTCGTCCTCCGTGGACGCCGGCTCGGCGACACTCGT
The DNA here is from genome assembly GCA_046716205.1 of Actinomycetota bacterium. Classification (GTDB taxonomy): domain Bacteria; phylum Actinomycetota; class AC-67; order AC-67; family AC-67; genus JBKJXT01. The sequence goes on along the minus strand of JBKJXT010000262.1, from coordinate 71 downwards.
GGCGCCGTGCGAGGTCGCGAAGCGCCACGCGTCCTCGGCGTTGGGCACGCGCAAGGCGACGTCGCGGACGC
>JBKJXT010000261.1:0-4737 GCA_046716205.1 Actinomycetota bacterium | reverse complement strand
GTCGTTGAACCTCCATGTCCCGGATGCGGTGTCGAGGCTGTAGGCGCCCCAGTAGGTGCACGAGTCCGGGTTCGGACAGGGCGGGGTGCACGATTCGCGGGGGTGGTCTCGCCCGTCGCGACCGATCTTGCAGATGAAGACACCGTTGCCGAAGTCTTGGACGACCATCGAGAGCTGGGCGCGCTTCAGGAGCTCGTACCCGTTGATCGTGCGCTCGGGGAAGGTGACACAGCGCAGGGTTGGAACCCCATCGGCGCCCTGCACGACGAGCCCCGCGAGGTTGACGGGCGCTCGAGCAGGCGTGGTGGCACCAGACGGCGCCGTTCGTACCGACGGCGAGCCAGATCGGCTGCCGGTCGTGGCCTGTGCGGCGGGCGAACCGCTGGATGAGGAGCGCCGCACCGCGACCGGGCGCACGGGCATGGCGCGGCCGGCGATCCCGGGCACGGCCTGCACCGTTGCGTAGTCGTCGGGCTGCGGCTTGGCCGCGACGTAGCGGAAGCCGCCATCCTCGGTCTGCAGCGCGGACAGCGCCGCGACCGCGGTTGCGCCGTTGCCGCGCCGCCAGGGCGCGCGTCTCGCGTCTTCACCCAGCGTCGCGATCGCCGACAGCGCGAGCCCCGTCGAGTTCGCGTTGGTCGCCGTGCTGACGGCCGGGTCGGCGGGGAATCCCCCGTCGTGGTTCTGAACCCCCAGGAGCCAAGCACGCGCCTTGGTGCGCGCGTCGTCCGTCTCGCCGGCGCCGGCCGCGACCAGGACCACGAGCACGATCGAGGTCGTATCCACGTCCGGACCTCGCGCGCACGCCCGGTCGTAGCCGAACCCACCGTTGGAGCACTGATCGGCGCGGAGCACCGTCAGCGAATGACCGGCGGGCGCTTCGCCGCCGGCCAGCAGCCCCAGGATCGCCAGCGCGTTGGCGTAGTTGTTGCCCGAGTCGTAGCGACCCGAGATCGCGTCGTACTTGGATGTGATGCGAGCCAGGTAGTCCACGCCGCCGAACGATCGCGGGTTGTGCCCGACCGCGACCAGACCGAGCACGATGCGCGCCGCGTAGGCCGCGCGTTCCTCGGCGCGCGCCGGACCGTGGGCGCGCAGGTACCCGAGCGCCCTTGAGACCGCCCCTCCTCCGACGCCCCCGGCCGACAGCGCGATCAGCGACTCTCCGACGGCGTCCGCGGTCTGGGTGCGAGAGAAGAACGCGCCGGTGGAGGTCTGTCGCGCTGCGATGTAGCGCGCACCAGCGCGGGCGGGATCGGCGGTGGCGTGCGCGCCGTACGCGGGCGCGAGCATCGTCACCGCACAGATGGCGGTGACGATGCTGCGCCCGTGATGCTTGATCATCCTCAGGCGATGCAACCCGTCGGGAGCAAGCAGGGTGCCCACGTCGTGTAGGCGAAGGTGAGCTCGTCTCCCGCTGCCGCACGGAAGCCGCTCACGCCGTAGCTGGTTGCCTTGCCGTTCTCGAACATGCCCCAGTACGTCAGGTACAGGGTGCTGACCGAGTCGGCGCATACCTCGTTGATGCAATCGACGTAGTAGCCGAACTCGGTCGGTCCCTGTGCGTGATAGCTCTGGATGCATCCGGCGTCGACCGCCGCTTCCAGCACCACCAACCCGTCCGTGCCTGCAGCAACGCTCAGCTCACACAGCGCCGAGGTCGGTGCGTGGGTGCCCACGGAGATCCCGAAGGTGACAGGGACCGTCGCCGCGTGCGCGGGAGCGGCGGTGAACAGCGTCAGGACCGCAAGGACGCTGATGGAACGAAAAACCCTTTGCCTGATGGCAAAGGGAGAACTGCGCATGCTTCGCATGCTCCTCCCCTCTCTTTCGAAGGTTCACTGCTGGAGCGACGCGAACGGCGGGTATCCTGGCTCGCCGTGCGATCGAGATCGCACGACCTACAGTTGCGGGACAGCGCCGGACTTAGACCGGCTTCCCCCTGGAGGCTCCTAGCTTCCGTGCGTCGGAGCACCGCCGCGTAGCTTTATTCAATTACGGGCGACGGTAACACACGGATACGTATCCGCTCAAAGCGGACTACGGCTCGACGGTGATCTCGAACCGAAGATCGACCGACTCGCGAAGGGTCGCCGAGACCGAGCAGTACTTCTGCTCGCTGAGATCAAGGGCCTTGCGCGCTTTCATCGGATCGACATCGCCGCGCGCGACGTAGCGAACCGTGATGCGCCGGAACATCCACGGCGCGTCGGGATCTTGCTCGCTGTGGATCGTCGCCTCTAGCGCTCGAAGATGCTGGCGCTGCTTGCGCAGGATGTTCACGACGTCGTAGGCGGTGCAAGCCGCGAGCGAGATCGGAAGGAGATCGGCCGGCTTGGCGCCGGAGCCGCCACCTTCGGTGGCGTCGATCGCGACGTCGTTGCCCCACGAGTCGGTGCCGGTGAAGCGGAACGCGTCGTGCCAGACGAGCCGCTGCTCGCTCACTTCGGCGATCGATCCACGAAGGGCGGATCGACGACGGTGGCCCGGCCGCGCTTGCCTCGGACGTCTACCTCCAGCTCGTCCCCGATCGCGACCGAACGGTCGACGTAGGCCAGCGCGATGCCGATCTTAAGCGTCGGGGAGAACGTCCCGCTGGTGCACTCGCCGATCACCGCGTCGCTCTTCAGCACCGCGCAATGCGCGCGCGGGATCGCACGATCGAGCATCCGCAGCCCGACGAGCTTGCGCGCCGGAGCCTCGCCACGGAGCGCGGACGCGCCGGGGAACTCCCTGCTCTCCAGCGTCACCGCCCACATCAACCCGGCCTCGGCCGGCGTGTGGGTCGGCGAGATGTCGTTGCCATGCAGCGGGTAGCCCATCTCCAGACGCAGCGTGTCGCGCGCGGCCAACCCCGCCGGCATGCCGCCCGCGGCCTGCACGCCGTCCAGCAGCGCGCGCCAGACGGGGATCGCCGCGGTGTGCGAGGTGAAGACCTCGTAGCCGCGCTCGCCCGTGTAGCCGGAGCGCGCGATCACGATGTCCGTCTCGCGCGCGATGCGCATGTAGCCGAGATCCTTCGCCCATGGATACAGCGCGCCGATGATGTCGGGGGCGGACGGGCCCTGGAGGGCGAGCGTCGTCCAGGCGAGGACCTCGACCGATACCCCGTCGGGTGCCGCCGCGCGCAAGACGTCGAAGACGGTGTCGCGGTTGGAAGCGTTGGGCACAACGAGCATCTCTTCGGGCGCCAGCGCATACACGATCAGGTCGTCGATGATCCCGCCTTGCTCGGTGCAGATCAAGGTGTACCGGGCGCGCCCGACACCGAGGTTGTCCATCCGGTTTGTGAGTTGTGCGTCGAGGAACGCGGTCGCGCCGGGACCCTGCACCAGGATCTTGCCGAGATGGCTGACGTCGAAGACCCCTGCTGCCGAACGCACGGCGTTGTGCTCGGCGATCGTGCCGGCGGGATAGGAGATCGGCATGTCCCACCCGGCGAAGGCACCCATCTTCGCGTCGAGGGAGCGGTGCTCGGCATCGAGTGGTGAGGTGTTCAGCATGCGTTGCACGCTAGGGGGTTTCGTCGAAGGCCGTCAATGTGACGGCGGCGCAGGCGGCTAGACGCTCAACGCTGCGATGGCGTGCTCGATGTCGTCGTGCAAACGCGTGATCTCGTCGGGCCAGCACGCCCGGATGATCTGTACGTCGATCCCGCCGAGCGAGCGAGCCCACCACAGATCGCCGAACTCGTCGAGCACGAGATGATCGCCGCCACGGGTGGAGAGCTTCCATCCTCTCGAGTCCTGCCCTTGGAGACGGATCGGGGGCCGCGCGCCGCACGCAGCCGCCGACGCGACGAAGGGTCCCGTCAGCGCTCCGACGGAGTAGGTCTTCGTTGCTGCTTTGGTCGCCATGTCGTCATCCCGGTGGGCGTCTGATTCATCCCCTCAACGGCGATACGCACGCCGGGGTTACGCGCTTACGGGTTGGGCGTTCCGTTGCGTTCGACTTGTGGGGGCTCGGAACGTCGTGGCGCGCCCGGCTTGGCCACCTACGTCCCCATTCCCGACCGACTTCTAGCCCGCCCGGGCTACCGAGACGCATCTTCCTCGCGCAACCACTCGTTGCAGGTTTGACGCACGCACAGTGAAGAAGCTGAGTGGATCAGACTTGAAGGAGAGTGACAGCCGGGATGACAACTACTAGGCGCTGGCTCGTAGGCCTCGCCGCCTGCTCCCTGTGGGTCGTAGCGACGGCCATGCCGGCGCAAGCTGCCGACTCGGTCGACGTCGACGTGAAGTCGAAGGTGATCGGGACGACCGACACCACGGCGAAGCAGTCGGCCGACTGCGGTCCTAACCCCACCGGCGCCATCGCGTGGCATTTCATCCTCAACCGGCTCGACTCCCAGACGCCGGCGGGAACGCTGGTGGCTGAGTTCGAGAACGCCGGTACGAAGAACGCCGTGGGTGCTCCTGCCGGCAACGGGCGGACGCAGCACTTCTACGTGTACACGAACTCTGCGGACACGCTGGAATCGGCGACCGCAACGGTTCAAGATCAGAACGGCACCCCCAAGTTGATGCTGTCGCACGTCGCCCATGATTGCGTAGCAGCCGGCGGATCGTCGGAGGGCACGGGCACTGGGTCCGAAGGCACGGGCACTGGGTCCGAAGGCACGGGCACGGGTTCCGAAGGCACGGGCACGGGTTCCGAGGGCACGGGCACGGGTTCCGAGGGCACGGGCACGGGGTCCGAGGGCACGGGCACTGGGTCCGAAGGCACGGGCACGGG
>JBKJXT010000260.1:0-2767 GCA_046716205.1 Actinomycetota bacterium | reverse complement strand
CGCGATGCTCTGGCCGGTCTGCGGCGCGCGGAGCGAGTTCTGGACTTGCGGGAGCGGGCGTCCGGCCGGGGCGTGTTCGAGGACCTGCTGGCCGGGCTCACCCTTGAGGATCGGGTCGTCACGCGCCTCGAGGCCTGCGAGCCCTTGGCCGTCGGTGCCGACGAAGCCCAGGATCTGGCCCGCGATGTCGTCGGCCGGATAGATCCGTCGGGTCTCTTCCAAGGCACCGACGCCGGGGATCTTCAGCGCCAGCGCGTCTTCGGCGATCGCCGGCGCGACACGGCGCGCGAGGTACACGAAGCCGGAGTTGGAAGACAGCCGGGCGATCAGGCTCTGCTCGGATACGCCGAGGATCGGCGAGAGCTGTTGCGCGGCCAGCACCGGGTCGCCGATGACGCGAGGCTCCGCGAACACCGCGCGCGCCTCGGCCGAGATCGCCAGCGGGGCGCCGTTCCGGTCGTAGATGTTCCCGCGCCGGGCGGGCAGCTCGATCTCATCGATGCGCTGCTCGGCGCCGAGGCGGCCAAGCGGCTGCGCCTGTACGACCTGCAGCAAGACGAGCTTGGTCGCGACCGCGCCGAACAGCAGCGTGAACGTGACGAGGAGGGAGACCAGTCGGAGCGCGGGCCGAGCACCGCGTGCGCGCGCCACAGGCCAGCCTCTAGCGCCTCCCCCGAACCGGGGAGGGGCCGCTCCGCCTGGACGATGGCACGATCACCGAGACGTCTGTCGCCGGGACCATGCCGAGCTCAAGCGCTCGCTGATAGATGCGCTTCGGAGACTTTGCTATTTCGACGTCGATCGATGCTTGCTCGACGATGCGACGCTTGGCGTCGACGACGCGCTCGAGGTCGGCTTGCTTGAACGCTGCCTGACCAAGCAGAACGTTGGCGAACACCAAGCTGAACAGTGCGGTACCGGTCGCGATGATGACGAGCGCGATCCAGAACGCTGGGGGGCGCCGGCCCCGGCCCTGAGCCGGCTCCACCACTTCGAGGGGGCGTGGCCGTTCTGGGGCCGGAGCCGGTCGCCTGGGGCTGAGTGCCGCGCGGGGAGGCGTCATGCTGCGTGACCTCCCGGCGGCGTCGGGTCGTGGGGCGGCGAGGCGAGCCGCTCGGCCGCGCGCAGGCGCGCCGAGGTCGACCGCGGGTTCGCCAGAGACTCTTCTTCTGTCGGACGGAGGGGCTTGCGATTGATGAGCCGCAGGCGTGGCGTCTCGCCCACCGCCTCCTGCCGCATGAACCGCTTCACGATGCGGTCCTCGAGGGAGTGGTAGGAGAGGCAGACCAGACGCCCGCCGGGCTTGAGAGCCTCGGTCGCCTGCGGGAGGGAAGACTCGATCGCTTCCAGCTCGCGGTTCACTTCGATCCGCAGCGCTTGGAAGGTGCGGCGCGCCGGGTGCGGCCCTACCCGACGCGCCGCAGAAGGGATAGCGGCCTTGATGATCTCGACGAGGTCGCCGGTGGTCTCGATCGGGCGGCGGCGGCGAGCCTCGACGATGAACTTGGCGATCCGCGACGCCCAGCGATCCTCGCCGTAGCTGCGGATGATGTCTGTGAGATGGCGCTCCTCATAACGGTTCACGATGTCGTGTGCGGTGAGCTGTGTGGAGGGGTCCATCCGCATGTCCAGCTGTGCGTCGTGCTGGTAGCTGAACCCGCGCTCGGCGCGATCAAGCATCATCGAGGAGACGCCGAAGTCGTAGATGACTGCGTCCACCTCGTTGAAGCCTTCCGCGCTCATGATCTCTCCGATGTCTTCGAAGTTCCCTTGCACCAGCCGCGCGCGATCGCCGAACTCCGCCAGCCGCCGCGCCGCGAGCCCAAGAGCGTCAGCGTCTTGGTCGATGCCGAGCAGCCGGCCAGCGGGCCCCATGGCCCGGAGGAGGCGCTCCGCGTGACCGCCTGCGCCGAGCGTGCAATCGACCACCGCGAGCTCGCCTTCCGCCGGCACTGCGTGGCGGCAGACCTCGTCCGCCATGACGGGGACGTGCTCTTCGGGCACGCGGGCTCCTTCATCGGTTCGCGAAGATCCTCACAACCAGCGCGCCGACCCCGAGGTAGGCGCCTACGGTCGACAGCGTGAGGCCGAAGAGCACCGCTGACTCCTTCAGCTCGCGCACCATCGACCACCGGTCCTCGTTCTGGGCGTCGTCGGGTACTGCGATGCGGCCAGCGTCGGCCGTTACCTCGCCCATCTGGTCCTCCTCAGAACCGCACGTCCGGGTCGCTCATCTCCGAGTACTCGGGTTCGAGCTCTGCCCGGTGCTGCTCCCATCGGGTCCGGTCCCAGATCTCCATCCGGTTGCCGGTCCCGACCACTGCCACGTCACGCTCGAGCGTTGCGTACCGGCGAAGCGCCTCCGGGATCAGGACCCGCCCTTGGCCATCCGGTATGTCCTCGCTCGAACCTGAGAAGAACACCCGCGCCACACTCTGCTTGTTCGCCTCCATCAGCGTGTTGGCGACGCGGTCGAACTCCTCGCGCGGATAGACGTAGAGGCACCCTGTCTGCCCCTTGGTGAGGACCAAGCCCTCTGCGAACCGGGCGCGATAACGAGAGGGCAAGATGACCCGCCCTTTCGCGTCCAGCGAGTGCTGGTACTCCCCCAGGAACATGTTCAGCTCTACTTCCAACCACTTGGCGCCACTCTACGCCACTCCGTGGCACAGCGTCAAGCACCTGCCAAGGCCGGAAGGATCATTTCTGTTAATGGTTGTTCCTGGTGATGCAAAGATAGCCCAAAGAATGTGGATAACCCCGGATG
>JBKJXT010000259.1:0-5442 GCA_046716205.1 Actinomycetota bacterium | reverse complement strand
GTCCAGGGCGGCGCGTGCCCGCTCCGCGGCGACCTCGACCTGGTCATCCACCGCCGGCACCGTGATCGTGACGGCGGCTCCGATGCCGACCACCGCGTCCTCGCCGTGCGCGAACAGGAACCCCTCGCCCGGCACGAACCACCTCAACAGGTCGTCGGCATCGAGGCGGGTCGCGGTGGCCCTCATCGTCGCGTCCCGATGATCAGCTGGGCGGCGCCCATCGAAAGCCGGATGCGGACGACGTCGTCGAACCCGGCGCGCCCAATCATCGCCAGCAGCTCGTCGGTGGGCGGGAGGTAAGCGACCGAGCGGGGGAGGTAGCTGTAGGCCTTGCGATCCGACAGCGCGCCGCCGATCAAGGGAACGACCTTGTTGAAGTACATCCGGTGGCCGAAGCGCCTGATCGCGCCGTCGGGGGAGTCGACCTCCAGCAGCGCGATCCGCCCCCCGGGTCGAAGCACACGCGCCATCTCGCTGAACAGCGTCGTCAGATCGACGACGTTGCGCAATGCGAAGCCGCACGTGATGCCGTCGCCGCTTGCATCGCGCAGCGGGAGCGCGAGCGCGTCCGCCTGCACCAGGGGCGCGTCGGTGCGTGCGGCGTGCAGCATCTCGAACGCGAAGTCGAACCCGACCGCTCGCAGCTTCGCCTCGTTCAGCTCACGGCACAGGTCGCCGGTGCCGCACGCCAGGTCGTACACGAGCGTGCCGGGCTTGAGCCCCAGCGAGCCGACCGCGCGCCTGCGCCAGCCGGCGTCCATCCCGAAGGTCATCACGCGGTTGACGAGGTCGTAGCGACCCGCGATCGCGTCGAACATCTGACGCACCGCGCGCGCCTTCTCGATGCCGGTGGGTAACGGGGCGACGGGCTTCACGCGCGCGCCTTCTTCTTCGCCGGCGCCACAGAAGAAGAGTCGGGCGCGCCGGTCCGCTGGATGTGCTCCTCGGCGACGGCGAGCAGCACACGCTTGAAGTGATGGGACACGAGGGTCGTGACGGCCGGCAGCAGTTCTCCGAACGCCGCGACGATCTTCTCGGCGGCGTCGGATTCAGAGGATGCCGCCTCACGCAGCGGCGTGCGGATGTGCTCGTCGAACAGTGCCACCGCATGCTCGGCGAGCGCGCGCGCCGCGTCGTTGTAGCGCGCGCCCAACGAGATCAGCTCGTTCAGCGGGAGCCCGGCCTCCAGCAGCCGCAACCCTTGGCGAACGACGGTCACGTCGGCCTCGGTGTAGCGCTCCTCGCCGTCTACCTTGCGCCCGATCGTGAGCCCCGCCTTCTCGATCGCGCGTAACAGCGCGCTGGGAACGCCGCTGCGTTCCGCGACCTGGTCCAGCGTGAGGAGCTCGTCCTCTGCGCTGTCGCCCTGCGCCGCCGCCACCGCGGCAGCCAGATCCGCGTCTGCCCGGCGGATGTTCCCGTCGAGCATCCGCGCGATCACCGCGAGCGGGAGCCCCCGGCCCTGCAGCGTCCGGATCTTGCGGATCCGCGCGGCGTGATCGCGTCCGTACAGCGCTACGCGGCCCGCGCGCCGCGGCGGCGCCAGCAGGCCCTTCGACTGGTAGTACCGCACGGTGTCGACGGAGACGTCGCAGGCTGCGGCGAGCTGTTCGACACGGTATTCCATGACCACTAACTCTACGAGTGTTCGCTCGAACGTTCCACGCGGGCGCTAAAGCTCCCAGGCGCTTCGGCCGAAAAACCACGAAGGCGACATGGAAGAAGGAGGGTCGATGCGACGGGTCATGGCAGGGGTCGCGCTCGTGGTCGCGCTCGCGGCGTGCGACACGCGAGCCGAGATCGTCGTGAACCCGGACGGCTCGGGCACCTTCGGCTTGGCCGTGACCAACGCGAGCGGGGGTCTCGCAACGCAGCCGATCGCTGAGCTGATGGACCTTCTGAAAGAGGACATGGCCGAGGGCCCGGTGGAATGGAACTTCGAGGACATCGACCGCTCTGGTGAGCATGGGTTCAGGGCGACGATGCCCTTCGTGGACACCGACGACCTCCGGCAGAAGTTGCGCACCTTAGGCGAGCAGCAGGGCTTCGCCGGCCAGCGGGAGGTGCTGGGCGAGGACTTCGTCATCGAGCGCGTGGCAGGCGGCTGGTCGTTGCGCGCGAGCGGCATCACCTCGTCGATGAACGCGCTCGACGGGGCGGCAGGCCCGATCCTCGACGAGGGTACGCGCAAGCTCCTGGAGCGGATGTTCCGCTTCGAGTTCCGCATCGCCCTGCCCGGGTACGCCTTGGACAGCAACGCCCATGAGGTCTCGCGCTCCGGCGCGCGGACCACCTTCGTGTGGCGATCGAGCCAGTTCGCCACCGGTCCCGTCCAGCTGCGCGCGCACACGACCAACGAGGCTCCCGCATCGTTCCCGATCGTGCCGCTGGGCGGTGCGGCGGTTCTGCTGGCCGCAGGAGCCGTCGCGCTGAAACGGCGCGCACGCGCGTCCGGTCCTCCGCCGGTCGTGCTGGAAGGGTTCGCGCAGGAGCAGGTCCCCGTCGGTGCCGGCGCGCCGAACGACTAGCTCGCGCGCCTCGACGCGACGTCGCGCAGGACCGATGGGATCTCGGCGACCTGGTCCTTCGGGATACAGACAAGGATCCCCGCGGCCTCGGCACGCTCGCGCAACTCGTCGTCCAGATATGCCGTGCACATGATCATCAGCTGGCCGGGCCGCCGCGCACGCAACAGTTCGGCCGTTTCCACCCCGCTCAGTCCCGGCATCATCTCGTCCAGGACCACGACGGTGGGATCGAGCTCATCCACGATGTCGAGGGCTTCCGCGCCGCTGGCGACGGAGTCTCTCACGAAGAGCCCCTCGTTGGCCGCGTCGACGATCATCTTCATGAGCAGTCGCATATCCGCGTGATCGTCCACGATCAATACACCGATCACCATGACGTCCTATCCCTGGTCTTTCCTCATGTTGTGAGCTGTGCCCGCACGTCGGCCAGCATCCTGTTGCGGTGCTCGATCCGTTCCGGGGCGTCTCGCGCGGCCGCTTCCTCGACCACGCGCACGAACCGGTCGAGGTCGAACGGCTTGACGAGGTAGCCGTCACTCCCGGCTTCCCATCCACGCGCGACGTCTGCGGAGCGGGACTTCACGGTGCACAGCACGACGGCGAGCCCCGCGGTGCGCGCCTCGGCGCGGATCTGGGCGAGGGTCGCCCATCCGTCGAGGACGGGCATCTGCACGTCGAGCACAACCGCGTCGGGCAACGGCTCGGTGTGGGCGAGGGATCGAAGCGCGTCCTCGCCTCCGGGGCACTGGCTCACCGTGTGCCCGGCGAAGGTGAGTGCACTCTCCATCAGACGCCGCAGGTCCTGGTTGTCGTCCACCACGAGGACGTTCACGGGGCGACCGTCGCGTATGCCTGGCTGCCCATCGTCTGGTTCCAGTCGCGCAGCGAATCTCGATACAACCCGCGCACGACCCACAGGAAGTAGGCAGCGGCCGGCACCGCGAGCCAATCGATGAACGCGGCGTGCACGTCGAAGGCGTACAGGCCCGTCGCGGTGTAGAGGCCGAACACGGCGTGCATCATGGCGCAGGTCGGGAACACCACCGACAGCGAGCATCCCGACACCGACCATCCTTTCAGCGCATCGCGGTTGCGCAACTGCGTGCGCACCAGGAAGTAGCCGATCGTCACGTAGAGCCCGACGAGGATGGCGTTCGCGGGGATCGTGCCGACGAAACGTAGCGGCGCGCCGGCGACCCCGATCATCGCGGCGATAAACGCGGTGACGTACACGGCGGCGATCGTCGGTGCTGCCTTCATCCAGCCTGGGGTGCCGATGATGAAACGGTCGCCGCGCCCGCCGGCCATGGCCTCGAGGCGCAACAGCAGCCAGATCACGCCGAAGGGCAGTCCGATCGCGACGGCAGCGAAGTCCAGCGAGCCGCCCGGCCGACCTTCGACCGCGGCGTGGAGACCGTGCGCGAGGTGATGCGGTCCACAGGTGAACGCCATCGCGATCCACGCGGCCCCGAAGTGCGAGAAGCCGTAGGTGCGCCATCCCCGCTTGAGCTCGATGAGGGTGATGACGCCGTAGCCGGTGTAGGCGACACCGAGGATGAGGTTCGTGATGGCAACGAGGGCAGTCATGGGCCGCTCCTTGGGGGTACGCCGATCTGTCGCATGAACTCTCGGATGACCGACGGCTCGGGCGCGGTGCGTCCCGGCACGGAGGTCTGAACCGGCGGAGGCGCGACCACAGGCCCCGAGCCGGGGCTCGCCAGCTTGATCTCGAAGGTCGTGCCTGAGCCGGCCGCGCTGTCGGCGCGCACGGAGCCGCTCATGGCCTCGACGAGCGAGCGAACGATGTACAGCCCGATCCCGGTGCCTCCGAAGCGGCGCACGTCGCTGGATTCCGCTTGCCAGAACTTGTCGAAGCAGCGCTCGGCCTGGTCGCGGTCCATCCCGATGCCCTTATCCGAGACGCGGATCACAACGCGCAGACCGTCGGCGCGCGCCGTGACGTCGATCGCTCCACCGTCGGGCGAATACTTCACGGCATTGTCCAGCAGATGATCGATGACGGTGGCCAACGCGTCGAGGTCGGCGAGCACGACCGGGAGCCCGTCTTCGATCGAGATCCCCATCGCACGACCCGTCGCGGCGGCCATCGCGTCGGTTCGGTCTCGCAGCACGGGCGCGATATCGACCTCGGCCAGGCGCACCTCCGCACGCCCGGCCTCGATGCGACTGGACTGCAACAGGCGTTCGACGATGCGATTCAGCTCCTTCGCGCGCCGCTCGATCGCGGAAAGCGCCGCATCGCGGTCCTCGTTCTCGTTCCACCGGCTCGAGGTCAGCAGCTGCGCGAAGCCCTGGATCACGGTGAGCGGGGTCTTGAGCTCGTGCGAGGCCGTGGCCAGGAACAGCGCCTTGGCTTCGTCGGCTTGCTTGAGCCTGGTGATGTCGCGCAGCGAGTGCACCACACTGGCGACGTTTCCGTCGCGATCGAAGATGGCAGCGGCGCTCGCGAGCATCGGCTGACGCCGCCCGGTCGGCCCCGCCCGCCACATCTCACGCTCGGCCGGTCCACCGTCGCCCCGTAGCAGCGGACAAGAGTTGCGGCAGTCGAGCACCCGTTCACCGTCGTGCAGACCCAGCACATCCGAGCACACCTTCCCGATCGCGGCGGTGGCGGCCGTGCCGATGATCACATCGGCCGCCGCGTTCCACTCCCGGATGACACCACGCGCGCCGGTGACGATGACGCCATCGCCGACGTGGGCGAGGATCGCTTCGGACTTCTCCTTCTCGGCGACCGCCTGCTCGTACAGGTTCGCCGACTCCAACGCGAGCGCGGCCTCGCGAGCGATATCCTCCGCCGTCGCGACGTCCTCCTCCGACCAGGACGACCCCTCGCAATACAGCACGCCCAGCGTGCCGCTGCGCGGCGCGACGATCGCGACGGCGATGCCCC
>JBKJXT010000258.1:0-3433 GCA_046716205.1 Actinomycetota bacterium | reverse complement strand
GCCGCGGTCGCCGCACCGCCTACCTCGCGAGCCGCATGCGGGACTTCAGCGAACAGGAGCGCGAGACCATCGAACGGGCTGCCGAGTTGCTGGAACGCATGGTGGACGATCGATGAGCCCGGTCCGTCGCGCCGCACGCCGCACGTTCTCGTCGCTGCGGATCCGTAACTACCGCCTGTTCTTCTGGGGACAGTTGATCTCGAACAGCGGGACCTGGATGCAGTGGGTTGCTCAGGGATGGCTGGTCCTCAAGCTCGGTGGTACCGGCATCGACCTCGGCATCGTGACCGCGCTGCAGTTCCTGCCGACCTTCATCGGCGGCCTGTGGGCCGGCCTGTTGGCCGACCGGTTCGATAAGCGGCGCATCCTGCTCATCACACAGTCCGTCGCCGCCGCGCAAGCGGTCGTGATCGGCACCCTGACCGCGGCCGGGGTCGTCGAGCTCTGGATGGTGTACCTCCTCGCGCTCGGGAGCGGTTTCGTCAGCATGCTCGACACGCCGGCGCGCCATTCCTTCGTCGCGGAGCTCGTCAAGACCGAGGACCTGCCCAACGCCGTTTCCCTGAACGCCGCGGTCTTCAACGGCGGGCGCATCATCGGCCCTGCACTCGCGGCCGTCCTGATCGCGGTCGCCGGGATGTCCTGGTCGTTCTTCTTCAACGCGGTGTCCTACCTGGCCGTCATCGCTGCGCTGCTGCGTATGGACCAGGCGAAGCTGATCCGCGTCGAGCCGCAACCGCGCGCGCGAGGCCAGCTGCGCGCCGGGCTCTCGTTCGCCTGGCACGAACCGATGCTGCGCACGATCATGATCCTCGTCGCGATCGTCGCCACGTTCGGGATGAACTTCACCGTGTTGCTGCCGCTGCTGTCGAAGTACACCTTCGGCGGCGGCGCGGGCATCTACGGCGTGCTCAGCTCGGTGATGGCCGCCGGCGCGCTGTTGGGCGCGCTGGGCGTGGCATGGCGCGCGAGGCCGACCTGGCGCTCGCTCACCGGCGGCGCGATCGGCTTCGCAGGCGCGACGATCCTGTGCGGTCTCGCGCCCGAGCCGTTCAGCGAGGGCGTCGTGTTGATCCTCGCTGGGATGACCAACATGGTCTTCATCTCCTCGTGCAACGCGTTCGTCCAACTGCGCACCAAGCCCGAGATGCGAGGCCGAGTGGCGGCGCTGTACTCGCTGGTCTTCCTCGGCGGCACTGCGCTCGGCGGTCCGATCGCGGGCTGGATCGGTCAGGTGTACGGCGCACGCATCGGGTTCATCGTCGCCGGCGCGATCAGCATCCTCGCCGCGATATGGGCGCGCCTCGCGTACCGGCCGGACATCGGGATCGACCAGACGGTGATCCTCGAGGAGCGGGCCGAAGAAACCGCGTCGCTGGTGTAGTCACCGGTCCCGGTTAAGCTCGGACGATGCGGCGTCGATCGTTCACCATCCCGTTCCCACTCGATCTGGGTGCCACCGTGGGCGGTATGGTGCGCGGTGGCCAGGACCCCACGGTTGCGCTCACCAGCGGCGAGTTGTGGCGCGCGAGCCGTACCCCCGACGGCACGGCCACCCTGCATCTGAAGGTGCGCGGCGGCTCGGTCGAGGCGTGTGCGTGGGGCGACGGGTCCGAGTGGATGCTGGAACACGTGCCCGATCTGATCGGCGCGCACGACGACCCGTCGGCGCTGGAGCCGCGCGACCCGCTGATCCACCATGCGCACCGGCGGATGCGCGGGCTGCGCATCGGCCGCACCAACCTCGTGATGGAAGCGTTGGTCGCCAGCATCATCGAGCAGAAGGTCACCGGCAAGGAAGCCTTCCGCTCGTACGCGCATCTGGTCCGTCGCCACGGTGAGCTCGCGCCCGGCCCGATGCGCCTGTACGTGCCGCCCTCGCCGCAGACGCTCGCGCAGCTCCCGTCGTGGGCTTTCCATCCACTGGGGATCGAGCGCAAGCGCGCCGACACCGTTCGCCGCGTCGCCTCGCGCGCCGCTCGCATGGAGGAGGCCCGGAGCATGCCACTGGCCGACGCGTACCGGCGCCTCACCGCGATGCAGGGCGTCGGGGTGTGGACGGCGGCCGAGGTTGGGCGGGTCGCGCTCGGCGATCCGGATGCGGTGAGCGTCGGCGATTACCACCTCAAGAACGTGGTCTCCTTCGCGCTGGCCGGCGAGCCGCGCGGAACCGACGAGCGGATGCTCGAGTTGTTGGAGCCGTACCGCGGTCAGCGCGGGCGCGTGATCAAGCTGATCGAATCCTGCGGTCCGCGACCCCCGCGGTTCGGACCACGCATGCCGTTGCGCGACATCGCGCGCATCTGAGGCCAACACGCGGATGCGGCGCGCCGCTGATGAGGCGCGCCGCATCGTTTATGCGCGCGCCGGGACGCCTCCCCGGCGCCCGGGCGCGCGCAGTACACCTGTGGACGATTCAACACCGGGCGTCGCGGTCCGACAAGCCCTGGAGCTTGACTTTCTCAGGTCTTTCTTCGATACTTAACCACATGGTTAAGCAACAGGAAGCGCTCGACCGTGCTTTCGCAGCGCTCTCCGACCCCACACGCCGCGCGATCATCATCCGGCTGAGCCGGGGAGACGCCAGCGTCGGCGACCTGGCGCAGCCGTTCGCGATGAGTCTGCCCGCGATCTCCAAGCACGTACGTGTGTTGGAGGGTGCGGGGCTCATCTCGCGGCGCCGCGAGGGGCGCACGCAGCGGTGCACGCTCGTCCCCGAGCGGATGGCGCGCGCCGCGGCGTGGATCGAACAGAACCGTCTCGCGTGGGAGCGACGCTTCGACCGCCTCGCCGTACACCTCCAGGAGGATCAACGATGACGACCGGCACGATGCTGCAGATCCGACGCACGTTCCGCGCGCCGCGGGAACGGGTCTGGGCCGCGTTCACCGACCCGGCACAACTGCAGCGGTGGTACGCGCTCGAGGACGACTGGGCGACCCCAGTGGTCGAGATCGATCTGCGGGTGGGCGGTCGTTACCGCATCGGTTTGCAGCCACCGGGACGACCAGTGTTCTACGAAACGGGCACCTACGTCGAGATCGCCGAGCCGGGCCGCCTGGTCTATACGTGCGTGCAGTCGTCCGAAGGCGGGGTCGGCCATGACGAGACCCTCGTAACGATCGACTTCGTGGAGCTCGACGGGGACACCGAGGTGGTGCTCACGCAGGGCTACCACACCGTGGCCGACCGGGACCTGCACGGTGCAGGATGGCAGCGCTTCCTGGATCGTCTGGAGCGAGCGCTCGACTAGGCGTCTGCGGTTTCGTCGGACGTTTCGTCGAGCTTGATGGTGCGAACGGCGAGCGCCGACTCGATCGCGGAGACGAGCTTCTCGTCCTCCGGCTTCACCAGCGGGCTGAACCGCTGCACCGAGCCGTCGGGGGTCACGAGGAACTTCTCGAAGTTCCAGCGGATGTCGCCGGGCTCACCC
>JBKJXT010000257.1:0-3632 GCA_046716205.1 Actinomycetota bacterium | reverse complement strand
GCGCAGAGGCGAGCACCCCGTCCCGAGCGGTCGCCAACGCCGTTCTGGACGCCGTCGATCCCGCCCTGAAGCTCGCGGATATCTCCGACGGCGAGATCGCCACCGAACGCGCAGCACTGGTGCTCATCGCCGACCCGCTCGGCCGCCTCTCGATCGGCAGCGCGCTGGTCTCCGATCAGGGCGAGCTTCTGCAGGCCATCGCCGCGGCTGCCCTCGATGCGGCGCGCCGTCTCGCCGACGGCTGATCGCTTTCGCACGGTCCCACCTCGAGGCGCACTTGATGTTCACAAACCCCTCGGAGTAGAGTCGCCCGCTCACGAGGCGACACATCGCCAGGTCGTTTTGTCGACAGATCGAGGGGGAGCTCTAGTGGGACGTGTGATCTCGCTCGCGAACCAGAAAGGTGGCGTCGGCAAGACGACGACCACCATCAGCCTCGGCGCCGCATTGGGGGAGCTCGGCCAGCGCGTCCTGCTGGTGGATTTCGACCCGCAAGGGGCCCTGTCGGTCGGGGTGGGGGTCAACTCGATCGAGCTCGACCTCACGATCTACAACCTGTTGCTCGACCGGTCGGTTTCCTTCGACGACGTGGTCTGCAAGACGAACGTGATGGGCGTCGAGCTGCTGCCCGGCAACATCGATCTATCGGCGGCAGAGGTCGTCCTCGTCAGTGAGGTCGCCCGCGAGCAAGCTCTGAAGCGAGTGCTCGCCCCGATCCGCGACGCCTACGATCTCATCTTGATCGACTGCCCGCCTTCGCTCGGACTATTGACCGTCAACGCGTTGACGGCCTCGGACCGGGTCATCATTCCCCTCGAGTGCGAGTTCTTCGCGCTGAGAGGGATGGCGCTGCTCGTGGACACCATCGAGAAGGTTCGCGACCGACTTAACCCTGAGCTAGACATCGAGGGTGTGATCGCGACCATGTACGACGGGCGCACGGTGCATTCCCGTGAGGTTCTCGCCCGCGTTCGAGAGGCTTTCGGTACCCGGGTGTTCTCAACGACGATCCCTCGATCAGTGCGTTTCGCGGAGGCCCCTGTGGTGGGGCAGCCGATCTTGACCTATGCCGGCGATTCGAAAGGGGCCGAGGCGTACCGTCGCCTCGCCAGGGAGGTACTAGGCCTTGTCAACGACCAAGAGAGCGACCTTGCCGGGAGCGGACGAGTTCTTCCGGACGACGTTGAAGCAGCCCCAGGAGAAAACCACGGAGGAGACGCCAGCCTCTTCGACGCCCCCGCTGACGTCCCCATCCACGCTGGATCCGGAGAGTAAGCCCAGGTCAGACGCGTCGACAGATACACGAGTTCCCTCATCGACAGACCAACGAGTCGCTAAGCCAACTCCTCGATTTGTCGACAGATCCTCAAAGCTGCATGTCCCTAAAGAGGGAAGTGGACGCACGCGCCACGAGGAGAAGATCACTTTCTACTGCACGCGGGAGGAACTCCTCGCGATCGAGCGCGCCCGGGTGGCCCTGCGGGAGTACGGGCTCAACGCCGACCGCGGACGGATCGTCCGTGAGGCACTCTCGTACATGCTGGCGGACCTCGACGCGAACGGCCAGGCCTCCACGTTGGCGGAAAGGCTCGGCCGCCGTCGATGAGTCGACTGGCTCCACGCGATATGAATCTACAGATGAGATTTATCCTGGCTGACTCACCCATCGCCGTCGGAGCCGCCCCCGGATGAGTGCCGATCGGATCCCGTACGGACTCGGATTCGTCGTCGCCTTCCTCGGCGGCATAGTGCTCCACAGCTTGCTGACCGCGAAAGTTGCCGAGAAGTTGGGCGATCGCAGCCAGCGGCTGATGGGCCGGGCCAACTTGTCGATAAAGAGCCATATCGACTCGCTGGGCACGCTGATCATCCCGGCCGTATTCACACTCGGCGCGTTCTTCGGCAACGTCTTCGTCCCGCTGGTCGGGTGGGGTCGCCAGCACCTCATCAGCCCCCGCGCGTTCCGCAAGCCCAAGCGCGACATCATCATCGTGGCCCTGATCGGACCGTTGGTGACGCTCGCCTTGGCGGGGGTCGGCGGGATGTTGTTCCGCGTCGGACAGAGCGCCGGCATCGACGCCCTGGGGCAACTCGAGTTCGGTCTTTCCCCACTCGGGCGGTTCGGGGCGGGGCTGACCCTCGTCGCGTCGTTCCTCACGTTGCTCGAGCTCCTCCCGCTGCCCGGACGCGACGGCGGGCGGATCCTGCAGCGTTTCCTCTCGCCGACGGCGGCGATGAAGATGGAAGACCTCATCCAGTACGAGGCGCTGTTCGTCCTTGCGATCTTGATCTTCGACCGCATCGTCGGAGGGACGGTCGTCGCGATGACTGACCCGATCTGCCGGCTGGTTTCGGGCGTCGGGTGCCGGTCTCTCGCGTGATCTAGGTGCGCAGTGAAGCCGGGAGCAGCAAGTACACTGAACCGCATGCCATATCACGTGCAGCTGGACATGTTCGAGGGTCCTTTCGACCTCTTGCTGCACCTGATCGCCAAGCGCGAGCTTGACGTCTACGAGCTCTCGCTCGGCCAGATCACCGAGGATTACCTCGATCACATCAAGCAGATGCAGGACCTCGACCTCGAGGTCGCGACCGAATTCTTGCTCGTCGCCGCAACGCTGATCGAGATCAAGGCCGCGCGGCTGCTGCCGGGACCCCCGGTCGATGAGGAGGAGGCGCTCGCCCTCAGCGAACGCGACCTGCTGATCGCGCGGCTGCTCGAGTACCGCGCGTTCAAGGATGCCGCGATCACGTTGTCGACCCGGATGACCGACAACGCCGGCTTCATCGCCCGCGCGGCGGGGCCGGGCCGCGAGTACGACCATCTCTGTCCAGATCTCCTGGCGCGCATATCACTCAAGGATCTCGCGCTGCTCGCCGAGCGCGCGTTCGCGCCCAAGCCCGTCCACGTCCTGGACCTCTCGCACATCACGCCGATCCGCGCGAGCGTGTCCGAGGCGATCGCCGAGGTCCTCCGCATCCTGGCCGCCCGGCCGTCGGTCTCGTTCCGCGACCTCACCAAGGATTGCTCGAGCCGCATCGACGTCGTCGTTCGTTTCCTTGCGGTCCTGGAGCTGATCAAGCGCGGGGAGGCAGATGTCTCCCAGGCCCAGAGCTTCGGCGAGATCGCCGTGACGAGGATCGACGGCGCCGCGTCGGCCGCGATCGTCATCGACGAGTACGACGGGACCGATAACGAGATCATCGACCTCGCCGAGCTCGACGTCGAGGTGGAGCGATGAACGATCTGCGTAAGCAGCTCGAGGCGATCCTGTTCATCGCAGACGAACCCGTCCCGCTCAATCAGCTCGCGCAGATCACCGAAGTGGCGCGCGATCAGGTTGCTTCGACCCTGGAAGGTATGGCAGCCGAAGCCGAGCGCGAGAGCAGGGGAGTGGTGCTGCGCGAGGTCGCCGGCGGATGGCGGATGTACACGCATCCCGACGTAGCCGCCTACGTCGAGCGATTCGTTCTCGCGGTGCAGCAACCCCGGCTGACGCAAGCCGCCCTCGAGACACTCGCGATCATCGCCTACAAGCAGCCGGTGAGCCGCCAGCAAGTGTCGGCCATCCGGGGTGTTGATTCCGACGGTGTCATCACCACGCTGGAGAACCGAGGGTTGGTGCGCGAGG
>JBKJXT010000256.1:0-7493 GCA_046716205.1 Actinomycetota bacterium | reverse complement strand
ACATCCTGGACATCTGCAGCAGGGCCAAGGACGTCCCGGGTTGAGCAGCCGCACCACTCCTCGACAGCCCGGCGAGAGGCCCCTCATGACGTCCGACTTCCCTGCCCGGCAGGGGCTGTACGACCCCGCCTTCGAGCACGACGCGTGCGGGGTGGCCTTCGTCGCCGACATCGTCGGCCGGGTCACCCACGGCACGGTCGAGCAGGGCATCACCGCGCTGGAGAACATGGAGCACCGCGGAGCGTCGGGCAGCGAGCCGGCCACCGGTGACGGCGCCGGCATCCTGGTGCAGGTCCCCGACGCCTTCCTGCGCCCGGTGCTCGCCGAGCAGGGGGTCGTGCTGCCCGCGGTCGGCCACTACGCGGTCGGCAACGCCTTCCTGCCCGAGGACGCCGAGCAGGCCCGGGCCGCCCAGCAGCGCATCGCCGTCCTCGCCGCCGAGGAGGGCCTGGCCGTGCTGGTCTGGCGCGACCTGCCCGTCGACCCCGACGGCGCGGGCATCGGAGCCACGGCGCGCTCGGTGATGCCGCGGTTCTCCCAGCTCGTGCTGGTGTCCGCCGCCGACGCACCGGCGCTGACGCCGTACGCCATGGAGCGACGGGCGTACGTCACACGCAAGCGCGCCGAGCACGAGACCGGCACCTACTTCGCCTCGCTGTCGTGCCGGACGCTGGTCTACAAGGGGATGCTGACCACCGGGCAGCTCAAGGCGTTCTTCGCCGACCTGCAGGACGAGCGGTTCGCCAGCGCCATCGCCCTGGTGCACAGCCGCTTCTCGACCAACACCTTCCCGAGCTGGCCGCTCGCGCACCCGTACCGCTACATCGCGCACAACGGCGAGATCAACACGGTGCGCGGCAACCGCAACTGGATGCGCGCCCGCGAGGCCCTGCTGCGCGGTGGCAGGGGTGAGCGGGCCACCGAGCTGCCCGACGACCTGTCCCGGCTGTTCCCGGTCTGCACGCCCGGGGCCAGCGACAGCGCCAGCTTCGACGAGGTGCTCGAGCTGCTGCACATGGGCGGGCGGTCCCTGCCGCACGCGGTGCTGATGATGGTGCCGGAGGCGTGGGAGAACGCCGATTCCATGGATCCCGCCAGGCGTGCGTTCTACCAGTTCCACGCCTCGCTGATGGAGCCGTGGGACGGTCCGGCCAGCGTGACCTTCACCGACGGCACAGTCATCGGGGCGGTGCTCGACCGCAACGGGTTGCGCCCCTCGCGGTACTGGGTGACCGAGGACGACCTCGTCGTGATGGCATCGGAGGTCGGCGTGCTCGACATCGACCCCGCGAAGATCGTCAAGAAGGGTCGCCTGCCGCCGGGCAAGATCTTCTTGGTCGATACCTCCAAGGGACGCATCGTCGAGGACGAAGAGATCAAGGGAGAGCTCGCGCGCGAGCATCCCTACGAGGACTGGCTGCACGCGGGGCTGCTGCACCTGCGCGACCTGCCCTCACGCGAACGCGCCGTGCCGACGCACGAATCCGTACTCCGTCGCCAGCAGACCTTCGGCTACACCGAGGAGGATCTGCGCGTACTGATGGCGCCCATGGCACAGACGGCGACCGAGCCGATCGGCTCGATGGGCAACGACGCACCGCTCGCCGCGCTGAGCCAGCACCCGCGCCTGCTGTTCGATTACTTCCGCCAGCTCTTCGCGCAGGTCACCAACCCGCCGCTCGACGCGATCCGCGAGGAGCTCGTCACCGCGATGGGCTCGGTGCTGGGCCCCGAGCACAACGTGCTCGAGCCGACGCCGGCGTCCTGCCGCCAGGTCGTGCTCCCCTACCCGGTCATCGACAACGACGAGCTGGCGAAGCTCATCCATATCGACGAGGACGGCAACCTGCCCGGCTTCCGCGCGGGGGTCTTCAGCGGGCTGTATCCCGTGCAGGGTGGAGGGTCGGCGATGCAGGCCGCGCTCGCGCGTATCTGCCGCGACGTCAGCGCGGCGATCGAACGTGGCGTGCGCATCATCATCCTGAGCGACCGCAACTCCGACGTCGAGCACGCGCCGATCCCGTCACTGCTGCTGACCTCGACGGTGCACCATCACCTGATCCGCGAGAAGACGCGCACGAAGGTCGGGCTCGTGATCGAGGCCGGCGACGCGCGCGAGGTGCACCACATCGCCTGTCTCGTCGGCTACGGCGCCGGAGCGGTGAACCCCTACCTCGCGTTCGAGACGGTCGAAGACATGCTGGCCCGCGGCGAGTTCAACAGCGTCGACCCGAAGAAGGCTATCTACAACTACGTGAAGGGCCTGGGCAAGGGTGTCCTCAAGACGATGTCGAAGATGGGCATCTCGACCGTCGCCTCCTACACCGGCGCGCAGGTCTTCGAAGCGATCGGTCTGTCCCAAGACCTCGTCGACGAGTACTTCACCGGCACCGTCTCGCGGCTCGGTGGGATCAGCATGGACGACATCGCGCGCGAGATAACGGCGCGCCACCGCACCGCCTACCCGGACCGCGCGACGATGCGAGCGCATCGCGGCCTGGAGATCGGCGGGCACTACCAATGGCGTCGCGAAGGCGAGCACCACCTGTTCAACCCGGACACGGTCGCGTTGCTGCAGCACGCCGTGCGCGCCGGGGACTACCAGAAGTTCAAGGAGTACACGCGCTCGGTCGACGACCAGTCGCGCGCGGTCGGCACGTTGCGCGGGCTGTTCAAGCTGCGCGAGGGCGTGCGTCCCCCGATCCCGCTGGAGGAGGTCGAGCCCGTCGAGAAGATCGTGATGCGGTTCGCCACCGGCGCGATGAGCTACGGCTCGATCAGTGCGGAGGCGCACGAGACGCTCGCGATCGCGATGAACCGCATCGGCGGGCGCTCGAACTCCGGCGAGGGCGGCGAGGATCCCGAGCGCGACATCCCCGACGCCAACGGCGACTCGCGCCGCTCGCGGATCCGGCAGGTCGCTTCCGCCCGCTTCGGTGTCACGAGCCTCTACCTCTCCAACGCAGACGATCTGCAGATCAAGATCGCCCAGGGCGCGAAGCCCGGTGAGGGTGGGCAGCTGCCGGGCACGAAGGTCTACCCGTGGATCGCAAAGACGCGCTACGCGACACCGGGCGTCGGGCTCATCTCGCCTCCGCCGCACCACGACATCTACTCCATCGAAGACATCGCGCAGCTGATCCACGACCTGAAGAACTCCAACCCGAACGCCCGGGTGCACGTGAAGCTCGTCGCCGAGGTGGGCGTCGGCACGGTCGCGGCGGGCGTGTGCAAGGCGAAGTCCGACGTCGTGCTCATCAGTGGCCACGACGGCGGCACCGGTGCGTCCCCACTCTCGTCGCTGAAGCACGCAGGCGGACCGTGGGAGCTCGGGTTGTCCGAGACGCAGCAGACGCTGCTGCTCAACGGGCTCCGCGACCGCATCGTCGTGCAGGTGGACGGGCAGCTGAAGACCGGGCGCGACGTGATCATCGGCGCGCTGCTGGGCGCCGACGAGTTCGGCTTCGCGACCGCGCCTTTGGTCACGATCGGCTGCATCATGATGCGCGTCTGTCACCTGGACCTGTGCCCGGTCGGCATCGCGACGCAGAACCCCGACCTTCGTAAGCGCTTCACCGGCGAGCCCGACAGCGTCGTTCGGTTCATGCTCTACGTTGCCGAAGAGGTGCGCGAGTACCTCGCGGCGCTGGGCTTCCGCACCCTGGACGAGGCGATCGGCCACGCCGAGCTCATCGACACCGAGCCGGCGATCACGACCTGGAAGACCGACGGCATCGACCTCACCCCGATCCTGCATGTGCCCGATGTCCCCCAGGACACGATCCGCCACCACGCAGGCACGCAGGATCACGGTCTGGACAAGGCGCTCGACATCCAGCTGCTCGAGCTGTGCGCGCCGGCGCTGACCGATGGCAAGCCGGTATCGCTGGACCTGCCGATCCGCAACGTGAACCGCACCGTCGGCACGCTGCTGGGCCACCACGTCACCAAACGCTACGGGGGCGACGGCCTGCCCGAGGACACCATCAAGATCCACTTCAGCGGTTCCGCGGGCCAGTCCTTCGGCGCCTTCTTACCCAAGGGGATCACGCTGACGCTGGAGGGCGACGCCAACGACTACCTCGCCAAGGGTCTGTCCGGCGGCAAGGTCATCGTGCATCCCGATCGCACCGCGCGCTTCAAGGCGCAGGACAACGTGATCGCCGGCAACGTGATCCTGTACGGCGCGACGGGCGGCGAGGCCTTCATCCGCGGCGTCGTCGGAGAGCGCTTCTGCGTCCGCAACTCGGGCGCGATCGCGGTCGTCGAGGGCGTCGGCGACCACGGGTGCGAGTACATGACCGGCGGGCGCGCGGTGATCCTTGGCAAGACCGGGCGCAACTTCGGTGCGGGGATGTCCGGCGGGATCGCCTTCGTCTACGACCCCGATGCCGCGTTCGCGCCGAACGTGAACCCGGAGATGGTCGATCGGGACACCCTCGACGACGCCGACCAGCGATGGCTGCAAGACGTCGTCGGCAAGCACTACCTCGCGACGCGATCGACCGTTGCCTACCGGATCCTCAGCGATTGGTACAAGGAAGCGGAGCACTTCGTGAAGATCATGCCGAAGGACTACAAGCGGGTGCTCGAGGCGACGAGGATCGCGACCGCACGCGGCGAGAGCGTCGACGACGCGGTCATGGCGGCGGCCCATGGGTGAGAAGGGCGGGTTCATCAAGCACGAGCGGGAGTCGATCCATTACCGCCCGCTCCCCGAGCGCCTCGCCGACTGGAACGAGGTCTACCAGCCGCTGCCGATGGCGAACGTCAAGACACAAGCGGCGCGGTGCATGGACTGCGGCGTACCGTTCTGTCACAACGGGTGTCCGCTGGGCAATCTGATCCCCGACTGGAACGACCTCGTCTACAAGGACCATTGGCGCGACGCGATCGAGCGCCTGCACGCGACCAACAACTTCCCGGAGTTCACCGGACGCCTTTGTCCCGCGCCCTGCGAGGGATCGTGCGTGCTGGGCATCAACGCCGAGCCCGTGGCGATCAAGGCGGTCGAGGTCACGATCATCGACCGCGCGTTCGAGGAGGGCTGGGTCACACCGCAGCCGCCGTCGGAGAAGACGGGGCGGCGCGTCGCGGTGATCGGTTCGGGTCCGGCAGGGCTCGCCGCCGCGCAGCAACTCACGCGCGCCGGACACGACGTCGTGGTGTTCGAGCGCGCGCCGAAGATCGGCGGACTGCTGCGCTACGGCATCCCCGAGTTCAAGATGGAGAAGCGTGTGCTGGACCGGCGCTTGGAGCAGTTGCGCGCCGAGGGCACCGAGTTCCGCGTCAACGTCAACGTCGGCGTCGACATCACCGCGCAGCAGTTGCGCGCCGAGTTCGACGCGATCGTGCTCGCCGGTGGCTCGACGATCCCGCGCGACCTCCCGGTGCCCGGTCGCGACCTCAACGGCGTTCACTTCGCGATGGAGTACCTCACGTCGTCGAACCTCGCGGTGGAGGGCTCGGCGCCAGAGCCGACGATCACCGCGAAGGACAAGCACGTGATCATCATCGGCGGCGGCGACACGGGCGCGGACTGCCTGGGCACCACGCACCGGCAGGGCGCCATCGGCGTGCACCAGCTCGAGATCATGCCGAGGCCCCCCGAGACGCGCGCGGACTCCAACCCGTGGCCCCTGTGGCCGTTGATCTTCCGCACCTCCTCGGCGCACGAGGAAGGCGGCGAGCGCATGTTCGCGGTCGGCACAGACGAGTTCGTCGGTGATGAAAAGGGGAACGTGCGCGTGCTTCGCGGACGCGAGGTCGAGATGGTGTTCACCGACGGCCGGCCTTCGTTCCAGCCGAAGGACGGGACCGAGTTCGAGCTGAAGGCGGATCTGGTTCTGCTGGCGATGGGGTTCGCAGGTCCGCAGCGGACCGGGCTTCTCGAGGAGCTGGGCGTCGAGATCGATCAACGCGGCAACGTCAAGAAGGACGCGGACTGGATGACCTCGGTGGACGGCGTCTTCGTCGCCGGGGACATGGGACGCGGCCAAAGCTTGATCGTGTGGGCGATCGCGGAGGGACGCTCCGCGGCCGCGGCGGCCGACCGCTACCTGATGAGCTACTCCTACCTGCCGGCGCCGTTGCGCGCCTGATCGACGCTAGGGCGTCTGCGGCTCGGCCGGCTCCCAGTCCCTGATCTTCTCGGCGATCGTCGCGATGAGCGTTGCACCGCCGGCAAGCTCGACGAGCTTGCCCAGCTTGGTCCGCCGCAGCAGCGGCATGGATGCCACGGCCGGCGCGGCAACCATGAGCCCAGTCGCGGCGTACTGACGCAGCTTCTTACCGTCTTCACTCGCGAGGAAGCGTTTGACCTCGTCGGCAGCGAGCGACGCGAACGCGAACGCTTGCGCGACGGCGTCCTCGGCGAACTCTGCAGCGGGCTTCATGGGGTCAACCTTACCCACATCCGGGCTGTCTGCCCCACGCTCAGACGACGACGAGCGTGCCCTTCATGTTCTGATGCACGACGCAGAGGAACTCGTAGGTCGAGCCCCGCGCGGCGCCGCTCAACCCGAGGATCGGAGTCGTGCCGGCGCCGATGACCTGGCTCCAGAACAACGGGCAGAACCCGGTCGTGGGACACCAGGGCCGGCCGGCACGAGCGCCGGCGGCAGTGGACGCCTGGACGTTGTGGTCCTCGACGTCGGCGTTCAGGAAGTTCATCGGTCCGGCCGCCGCGAGCACCGCGACCGGCGTGGTGTAGGTGGAGGTCGCACTGTTGCCGGGCCCGGCGACGACGGCGGTCACCGCGGCTTGAGACGGCTGCAGACCTGCGAGGGCAACGACGGCGATCGATGTGACGAGGAACCTCTTCACGAGCGTGTCTCCTTTAGGTCGGGCACCGGCACCTCCATCTTCGCCGTCGCTTCGGCAGAACCCTCTCGGCCACCAAGGGAGGATTCATCCACGCAATCGCGAAGGGTGCGACGTCATTGCCGTCTTCGCCCAGGGAAGGACCCAGCTCCATGAGGACTCGCGCTTTGCTCCTGCTCGTCATCACCACGCTCGCATCGCTGACCTTGACCTCCGGCGAGGCGATCGTCGTAGACAAGTGTGCCGTCGCCGACCATGCCGGCGGCGAATGGCGCCGATACGGCCAGGACCTCAACAACCATCGCAACCAGACCTCCGAGAAGACCATCGATCCCGTGACGGTCGCGGGCCTCGAGCCCGATTGGGTGTTCCCCTTCGCGTCAGCGGGTGGCTCAGGCACGATCGAGAGCACCGCGATGGTCGCCGACGGCTGTGTGTACGTGGGATCGCAGACGGGATGGGTCTTCTCGCTCAACGCCGACACCGGCGCGATGGCGTGGAAGACGAAGCTCTCCAACACGGTCACGACGCTTGCGATCGAGAATGGCCGCGTCTTCGCGACCGTGTCGCGTCCGAACAGCCCGTTCATGGTCGCGCTCGACCAAGTCACGGGCGCGCAACTTTGGGAAACCACGCTGACGACCATGGCGGGATCGGATCTGACCGGCTCT
>JBKJXT010000255.1:0-8759 GCA_046716205.1 Actinomycetota bacterium | reverse complement strand
AAGCACGCGGGCGAGGGCAAGAGCGCAGTCATCCGCGTGCGCGAGGTGACGGGCGCGCTGGAGTTCGAGGTCGCAGACGACGGCGCCGGGTTCGACATGGCCGCTCGTCCGAACCTGGGCGCAGGGTTCACGAACATGAGCGACCGACTGGGCGCTGTCGGTGGAACCCTCAAGGTGCAGAGCGCGCGGGGCGAGGGAACCTCGATCAGCGGCCGGATCCCGCTGCGCGCCTGAGTCGCTCGCGCCCCGTCAAACATCCCTGAACTGATTGGGTGCGTCTAGCCACAACCAAACCAGCAGCACGATGCCGAGCGGAATGCCGCGCAGGATCACGAGACCTCCCCCGATGTTGGCCCCGTTGGTCCCGCTTCCGATCACGCGGAGACCGAACGCGAACATCGCCCCGGTCACGGCGACGGCGGCCGCGAACGGCAACCACGGTCCGGCGGACCTTGTGAGCGGCATCAACGCGATGCCGATCATCGCGAGACCGGCCGCCAGGACGAGCTTCGTGCCGATCGGGCCGAACTCCGGAAGACGCACGATGTAGTCGGTTCCACCTTCCTCCGAGAGGTTGCCGATGAAGGCCCAGACGAAGGCCCCGGAGCCGAGGAAGAGGGTGGCAGCGATGCGGCGGGCGCGTCGCCGGCTGTTCTCGATCTTGATCTCGTTCATGCGGTCAACGTAGGCGCGCCGCGTCCCGCCGGACCATCGTGACTCGCCCCCAGATGGCGCGCGTAACCGACTCATCTTCTCCTGGGCACTTCCGGCAGCGCTCGGATGCTTGTTAGGTGTAGTATGCTACATCATGCTGACCGTTCCGGAAGCCGCGCGGCGCGCACGGGTGAGCGCCGAAACCGTCCGTCGGTGGATCCGCGCTGGCAAGCTCTCCTCACAGAAGGTCGGAACTCAACACCTGGTTGAGGAACGCGACGTCGATGCGCTGGCCGGACGATCCCGGGTCGCTGAAGAGCCGGTCACGTATACGACCCAAGCCCTCGACGAGGTCGGCGTGCCCTCGCTTCGCGGCCGGATCGTTGTGGATCCTCGTGTCGTCGTCGGCAAGCCGGTCGTGCGTGGCACGCGCATACCGGTCGACCTCGTTCTCACCCTGCTCGCCCAGGGGTGGTCAGTGCCGGAACTGCTCGACAACTACCCGAGCTTGACCGACGCGGACGTCCGCGCCTGCCTCGCGTTCGCGGCGACGCGCATCAACGAGGAGCACGTCCTTCCTATGCGCTCGTGAGGTTCCTGGCCGACGAGAACGTTCCCCGTTCGGTGATCGAGGCGCTGCGGTCAGCGGATCACGCGGTGGCATCAGTTGCCGAGGACGAGCCCGGCGCGCCCGATGACCGGCTGATCGCGCGCTCCAAACATGAGCGCAGGATCCTTCTCACGTTCGACAAGGACTTCGGACGCTGCGTCTTCTCCGGTGGGCACGCACCGCCTCCGGGGATCGTCCTCGTGAGCATCGCTGGCCCAAGCCCCACGATCCTGGCTCGGCGCATCCTCGAGGCACTAGAACGCGCCGAGCTCCGCGGGATGTTCACCGTGATCGAGGAGAACAACATCCGACAGCGCGTCTTGCGAACCAGGCGCAAGCGACCGACCTGACTGTGCGTTGTCCGCAGCGTCAGGTCGCGATGACCAGCGCGGCGCGCACGGTCAGGAAACAGCCAACCGCGAACATCCCGGCGCTCGAAGCTGCGGGAAGGATCGATCGCGTGCCGACGTTCCAACGCCGTTCCGCGAACGAGCGAGCGCGTAGCACCGCGATCCCGACCGCGCTCAGCGCGCCCGCAAGTCCGATGCTGAAGCCCGCGACCAGCGCGATCCCGAATCCAACCCGGTGAAGCGCGACCGATCCCAACAGTACGACGACGGCCGTCGGTGAGGGCACCAGTCCTCCCGATAGCGCGATCGCCGCCAGTCCTCGCTTAGACATCGGCGCGACGTGGGTGTGGGTGTGTTCCGGCGCGCGCCGAGCCCGCCACCGCACGGTGAACAGCCACGCGCCGAGCCCGACGATCGCGACGCCGGACACCAACGTCAGCCACGGATACACCGAAGCAGCGGGGAACAGGCTCGCAAGCCAGAGCGTCACCAGACCGAGCGCCACGACCGACGCGGTGTGCATCGCCGCCACCGCAGCGCCGACACCCACCGCGTGACGCAGCTTGCTGCCTTCGCCGATCAGGTAGGCGGCCATCACGGTCTTGCCGTGGCCCGGCCCGATCGCGTGGATCGCCCCGAACCCGATCGCGAGCAGCAACGCGATCGCGACCGACGCCGCGTTCATGTCGCGCTCGATCAATCCTGCGAAACGCTCGCCGAACAGGCGCGCCGACGGACCCGCCTCGGTGCCTCTGGGGACGGGTGCAACGGCCGCCGCTCCCGCGGGCGTGCCGAGTTGCAGGCGCGCCGTCGTCACGGTCGGCGTCGCTCGCCACGCATCCTTCGGGTAGGCCAGCAGGCCCTTGCTGATGCTCACCCTCGGCACGTCGGCCGACGAGATGTCCCCGGACGCGATGACCTCTTTCCAGCCCGGGAAGGAGCTGAAGTTCAGGTCCTCGTACCGCAGGACAGACGCCGACGCGGGCAGCGGCGCGGACAAGCGCACGTCCAGCCGCATCGTGTTCAGCCCGCCGTCGCCCCGATGCAGGGCCGCCTCCTGACCCTGCACCGTCACGCGCACGGGCGAGTCATCGACGACGACGCTCAGACCGCCGGCGATGAACGCAGCCTTGTCGCGCGCGTATGCGGCAAGCTCCGCCGAGCTCGAGGTGCCGTCTTCGTCGGCATCGATCTTGGCCGACTCTTGGAAGGTCGGAACCTCCGCGAGATCCACCGCGTAGCGGACGGTCAACCGCGGCCCCGATACCTCGAGCTCGCTGAAGCGGTTGACCGTGAAGTTCCCCAGCGGATGGGCGAGGGCGGGCGTCGGGGTGACGAGTCCGATCCCACCGACGATCCCGGCCAGCCAGAGAACGCGCTTCATGGCCGGGTGCTAGCGACCCTCTCCGTCGCCCATCACGCCGAGTTTGACCCCGATGTCGATGAACGCGTTCTGGATCTGGTCACCCGTGCATCGGCCGGTGCTCAAGGACTCTTCGTAGTTCGTGCCCTCGACGCTCGGCGCGGTGAGCCCGGCCGCGTTCGCGGCGCGCAGGTCGTACTGCTCGGCAGGGATGATGTAACCGATCTGGTCGTTCGCCAGACCGATGATCATCACGTTGCGCGCGCGGCTCAGGTAATCCTTCGTCGTCGCGCTGATCGAGGAGAACGCTTCGCCGGGCGATTGCAGGATCACGATCGAGTCGCCGGGGTCTCCCGGCCGCACGATCCACGCGCCGGTCGCTGGGTCGCGCCGCTTGACCTCGCCGGGTGCGCCGATGCGGAAGCCGCCCACGGACGCGTAGAGGCTGATCGCCGACGCGCCGACGCAGCTGGGCGTATTGGCCCGGCCCTTCTGCTGAACGCTCTCGACCGGACCGCCCGCGAACTCGCCGGGGATGTTGCTGTCGCGCACGAACACGCCACCCTTGTTGGCCGCGACGAGCGAAAGGTTGTCGGCCGGGATCTGCAGCACACGCCGGTCGGTCACGATGTCATTGGTCTTGAGCGTGTGTGCCGACGCCGCCTGCGAGGAGATGACGAGATCGGCGAGCCCCTCGCCGAACCCGTCGCGGCCGAAGCCGCGGTTGACGGTCTGGTCACCGAGGCCGGCCGGCATGAACAGCGTGGTGCCGCCCCACGTGGACTCGAGGCGCTTCGCCAGGTGGCCCACCAGCCCGCTGTGGAGGTCCCGGTTCCCCGCGGTGATCGTCGGGTGGACCGAGAAGTTCACCATCGTCGTGATCGTGTTCGTGTCGTCGGCGGCGATCGCGCGCAGCCAGGACAGCTCGTAGTCGGGAACGGCGCGGGTGACGATCCGGCGGTCGGTGTTGAATGCCCGCGCCGGCGTCGTGCCGGTCTCGATGGAGGCCAGCTCGGCGTTCGCGTTCGCCTGGGTGATCGCTTGCTTCACCGCGTCGCGGACGAGCTCGAAGTACCAGCGCGGCGAGGCCATCACCGTGTCTGCGCTTGCGTGGGTGTGCGTGGAGGAGATCACGATGTTGTCGGCCGGGATGCCGGTCGTGGACTGCAAGCTCCGCGCGATCGCGATGGCGCCGCAGTCGGCGCAGATCTCGGCCGGGTACCCGGCGAACCAGCCCACGGTGTCCATCACCGCGAGCGCGACGGTCTCTCTCCCGTTGGAGATGCTCAGCGCGCGCACGTACACCCCGAGGCCGGCGGCTTCGTCGACGCCGGTCGCCCAGTTGCTGTCGAAGGTGCGAAGGCAGCTCGGATTCGCGAGGGGGGTGTAGAGGGTCGATTGCCCTTGGCAGTTACCGTCCTTGCCATGGCGGATCCACGGCCCGCCCTCGGCGACCGACTTCGGAGCGATCGACACCTTGGAGGCGCCAACCTTGAACAGTCCGCCGGGGAGTTGCTCGCCCTCCGCGGCCGTCTGAGCAGCCGCGAGGACCTTGGCGGGAACCGCCGGGGTGGAGACGGCACCGTCGGAAGTGCCTTCGTTGACGGGAAGAAGACCTGCGGTCGCCCATGCGGCGCCCAGGAAGAGCGCGCCCGTGAGCACGCCGCTGATGATGGAGAACAGTTTTGTACGCATAGGGGAGGGGATTCGCCGTCGAGGTCCCCACCCCTGCCTCGGTTCCGACAACCCGCGCCCGGTGTGACGTTGGGATTCGAACAAAACGGCCTATCGACCGGGCGCGCCGGATCGGTCAGGATGCACCCGTTGGCGGTAGCCTGACCGACGAGGTGGTCGGGTGGCCGGCACGAGAGGTGGCGCAACACGGACTGGCACGCGTGGCACGAGCGGTACGACCGACCCGACTCCACGCTCGCGCGCCGGCTCATCGTCGTTCGTCGTTCCATCGCCGACGCGCTCACTGCGGCGGCGCCCGGCCCGATCCGGCTCATCTCGATGTGCGCAGGCGACGGCCGCGACATCCTCGGCGTCCTGACCGAACACTCCCGTGCAGGCGATGTATCCGGGCGCCTCGTCGAGCTGGATCCCGAGCTTGCGGCGCGCGCCCGCGATGACGCGCCACCGCGCCTGGAGGTTGTGTGCGGCGACGCCGGGGTCAGCGACGCATACCTCGGCGCTACGCCTGCCGACCTCGTGCTTGCGTGCGGCATCTTCGGCAACGTGACCGACTCCGACATCCGCCGGACCATCGATGCGTGGCCGATGCTGTGCGCGCCTGGCGCGACGGTGATCTGGACGCGGGCCGCGTCCGAGCACGATCTGCGCGATCAGGTGCGGCGCTGGGTCACCGAGGCCGGGTTCGAAGAGCTGGCTTTCGCGGGCGCGCCCGAGAAGTACGGCGTCGGCGTCGCGCGGATGACCCGCGACCCGGCGCCGCTGGTGGCGGGGGTACGGTTGTTCACCTTCGTCCCCGAACGCGTGAGCCCGTGACGGGCGCGCCCGGCATCTGGCTCAAGGCGTCGCTGCGCGCCGCGGCGTGGGCGCCCCTTACGGTCGTCGTGCTGCACTTCGGGATGGCGAAGTACCTCAACCTGTACGCGGAGGTCCCGTCGCTCGACGTCTACGAGCATTTCATCGGCGGCGTCGCGATCGCGTTCTTCTTCTGGCGGAGCTACTCGCTTCCGTCTGCCGCGGTGGTCGTCGGCAGCCTGACGAGGTTCGGCCGCATGCTTTTCACGATCTCGTCGGTGTGCGCCGCTGCGGTGGTGTGGGAGTTCTCGGAGTGGATCACCGATCAACTCGGCTGGACGCACGCGCAGGCGACGCTGGGTGACACCCTCGCGGACCTGCTCCTGGGCATCACGGGCGCGGTCGTCTTCCTGCTGTTCGCGCTCCGACGCGCGGACTAGACCGCGCGGACATGCGGGGGTGGCCGAACAGCCCCTTGCTTTGAGTGGTCCTCCCGTCGTAGCGTGCTGCCGAAGCCGAGGAAAGGGGAATCGGATGCATCCGAACGAGAAGCTGCTTCGCGACACCGACGATGCGCAGGTCCGAGGCGACATGGACGCGTTCTTGGGCGCGATGGCCGATGACATCGTCGTACACATCGGCGGCAAGAGCTCGTTCACCGGCGTCTACAAAGGCAAGGACCAGTTCGGCCAGCTCTTCCAGCGATTCATCGAGCGGGTCCCGGAGTTCACCTTCGAGCCGCACGCATACTTCGCCGACGACGAGCACGGCGTCAGCCTCCAGAAGTCCCATTACAAGCGCGGGGACGAGACGCTCGATACCAGCGACACGTTCGTCTGTCACTTCCGCGATGGCAAGATCGCGGAGTTCTGGCTGTTCTCCGACGACGAGCGTGCGGTGGACGCGTTCCTGGGCTGACCACCCAGCGGCCTCGGCCGCGCGTGTTGGCCGACCGGAAGCCTGCGCGTACGCGGAATGCACGGGGTAGCGTCCCGGACACGATGCGCATCGCGATCCTCGGCGACACGCACATCACGCGGGCCGGTTCGCGCCGCCTGAACGACCGTGTCTATCGCATCCTCGAGCGCGCCGACCGCATCCTGCACGCAGGCGACATCGTCGTGCCAGAGGTTCTCGAAGATCTGCGACGCTTCGCGCCGGTCGATGCGGTCTGCGGCAACAACGATCGCGACTTCGAGCTCGGCGCGCTGCCACAGCGGCTGGACCTGACCCTCGAGGGCGTGCGCGTCGCGATGGTGCACGACGCCGGACCCGTGGCCGGTCGCGAGCAACGGCTGCAGCGCTGGTTCCCCGATGCGCGCCTGGTGGTCTACGGACACTCGCACATCCCGTTGATCGTGCGAGGGGACCAGATGCTGCTGAACCCAGGCTCTCCGACGGACAAGCGACGCCAGCCTCACTTCACCATCGCAACCGCAACGATCCGCGACGCTCGTATCGAGCGGCCGCGGATCGTCACGGTCGATCCTTGATGGACTACGCCTTGGTTGCGACGACCAGCGTGTAGTCGGCATCGACGGCGCACGTGCCGTCGGTTGCTCGGTTGAAGTTCGTCGCAAGCGCGATGAGGTCGGTACGCAGCGCCTCGCGCTTCTCTTCGGGCAGAGACTCGTAGGCCTTCAGCGTCGGGCCGTAGTAGGTGATGAAGAAGTCGGCGAAGTGTTCCGGCGAGAGGTAGCGCTGAGTACAGATGCCCTGCTTGAAGCTCAGCGATGAGACCGTGTCGCCGAACAGCTCGCGGACCCGGTCTTCGGTGCCCCACAGCGACGCCGGCTTGACGCCCTCCGGCGGCGGAACGTGGCGTCCCATCGTCTTGAAGAGCTCACCGACGTACCCGGTCGGCGTCCAGTTGGCCATGCCGATCGTGCCGCCGGACGTGGTGACGCGTGCGAGCTCGCTGGCGACCTTCTCTTGGTTGGGAGCGAACATCGCGCCGATCGCGGACAGCACGAAGTCGAAGGAGCCGTCCGGGAACTGCAGGTTCTCGGCGTCGCCCTCGACGAAGTCGATCTCCAACCCTTCGGCCGCGGCGCGAGCGCGAGCGTGCTCGAGCAGGGACGGGACGTAATCGAGTCCAGTCGTCTTGCAGAAGCGGCGCGCAGCGGCGAGCGCCACGTGGCCGCTGCCGGTCGCGACGTCCAACACGGTCGCGCCGGGCCTGATGTCGACCGCCTCGACCAGCGGGTCGGCGATCGGGACGGTGATCCTCGCGATGTTCGCGTAGTCGCCGCTTCCCCACATGATCTGTTGGCGCGCCTTGATCTCTTCGAGTGTCGGCATGGGCCCTCCTTCGAACGACGGTTCCGGACATCGCTGACGCTACGCCGACTCGAGCACTTTTGTCAAGTAATCATTTGAATATTTGACGAGCTCCCACCGGCCCCCTATCCTGTTCCCATGGGAGATCGGGTTGCAAAGGATGCGCTCTTCGACGCGTTCGGTGCGGTTGCCAAGGCGCTCGCCAGTGGACGCCGCGCCGAGATCGTCGATGTGCTCGTTCAGGGTCCGAGGTCGGTCGAGGAGATCGCCGCAGAGATAGCCCAGAGCGTCGCCAACACCTCGCATCACCTCCAGGCACTCGCTCGCGGTGGTCTGGTCCGCTCGGTCAAGGACGGCACCCGCGTCATCTACCGGCTTGCCGGTCCCTCCGTCGAGCGATTGTGGCGCGCGCTGCGGGATGTCGGCGAGGAGCACGTCGGGGACGTGGAGCGGCTGGCGCGCGACTACCTCGGCGCGCCCGACGGCTTCGAACCGATTCCGCGGGCGGAGCTGGCGCGCCGCCTCAAGTCGGGCAACGTCGTGCTGATCGACGTGCGACCGGAAGCCGAGTTCCGCGCCGGCCACATCGCCGGCGCGCGATCGGTCCCGATCTCGGAGCTCGGACGGCGTTTGAAGGAGATCCCCCGCAGCCGCCAGGTCGTCGCGTACTGCCGCGGCCGCTACTGCGTCTACGCGGATGAAGCGGTTCGTACGCTCCGCGAGAAGGGCGTCCGCGCGGCTCGGCTGGAAGATGGGTTCCCGGAGTGGCGCGCCGACGGCTTGCCGGTCGAGGTCAACGGATGAGCGCGTTCACCGTGCATCGCATCCCCGACGAAGCCCTCGGGAACAGCTCGTATCTGATCGCGCTCGGCGACGGGACGGCGATCAGTATCGACCCGCCCCGTGACGTCGCGGAGCACATCGCGATCGCGCGTACACTCGGCGCGCGGATCGTCGCTGTCCTCGAAACGCACCTGCACGCCGACTTCGTCAGCGGATCCCTCGAGCTGGCGTC
>JBKJXT010000254.1:0-2965 GCA_046716205.1 Actinomycetota bacterium | reverse complement strand
GCTCGGCACGTTCGGGTGCGTCGATCTCGACAGGTTCGATCTCGACGATGGTCGCCAGCGCCGAGGAGCCGGCCGACGCGTGCTGCGGGCCCGGTGCGACCAGTGAGGTCGGCTTACGCGTGGGACCGGTTGGAGCGCTGGCGGCGGGCGCGACGTAGCGGCGCTGTGGCGGTGCGTCGTTGATCGGTCGTGCCGGTGCCGGCGCCTGCGCGGCAGTCCGCTCGACCGGAACGGGTGCGCGCGCCGTGGTCACGGCAGGAGCGGGCGTGGAAGCGCTCCGGCGGCGCTTGCCGGCGGATCGCGGTTGTGACGGGGTTGACCGCGACGTCTCCCACTGACCCATCTCCCACACGATGCGCTCCTGAGCGGAGCAGTGGGTCGTCGGGACCCCACAGGATGGGCAGAACGACTGGACGGGGATCTTGGCGTCGCACGATGGGCAGGCGATACGTTGGCGGGCCACGGCTGCTACCTCCGCACGGCCGACCTGCCCAGCGGGCGACCTCCCGCGACGACCTCAGGCCTGGTCCGTGATGACTATCTCATCGGTCACTCCGACGGACCACTTGATAGGCAAGGCTGCCCCGTTCGACCTGTTCATATGCATTAGACGGGAAGAAATTCAGGACTTGAGTCACTGTCGATGACCGCGGCGAGTCATGTGCTCCATTCGCCGGGATTCCCTCAGCGCGGCGGTATGGACGGCCACTCGTCGAGCTGTTGCGGCTCGATCGTGTCGAGCCGGTCCGCGAGTGTGCGCGCCTGTGCAGCGAGCATCGCGACGGGGATCCCGCGGTGCAGTGTTCCGTAGCCGTCGAGTCGTCCGGCGCCTCGCCGCAGTAGCGTCTGCGCGCCGCGTGGGTTGCCGCGTTGCACGTGCGTGCATCCGACCGCCACCTGCGTGATGCCTTGCCAGAAGTCGCGCTCGGGCTCCGGCGAAGGGTGCCAGGCCGCTTCCCATGCCTCGTGCGCCTGGAAGAACCGGCGCGCGTTGAAATGCTCGATCCCGATCTCCAGCAACACGTCCGGGTCGTCGGGAAGGTGCTCCTCGACGTAGGAGCCTTCGACGCCGCGGGGCATCGGGCGGCCCAGCTCGTCGCGCGGGCGGGCGTTGCGCGCTCGTCCCTGTTCGTCTCTGTCCCGGTCGACATCGCCCACGGAGAGAGAATCTATACTGCGCGCCCATGCGGGCCCAAGCCACCGACGAGATCTACATCGAGGCATCGCCGCGAGACATCATCGACATCCTCACCCGCCTGTCGGCGGATGCGTCCTGGTGGCCGGGCGCGCGGGTGCGCGGAGAGTACGGCTGGGTCGAGATCTCGGCTCCCAGCGGCCGTCCGTTCGGTCGCGTTCGCTTCCGCGCAGACATCGGCGCGGTGCGCGAGTGGGAGGGCTTCACCTGGATGCTCGTCGACGGCGAGCTGATCGGGCGGGCGGAATGGTGGATCGAGGCGTTCAAGGACGGCTCGATCGTGCATCTCTACATCGATTGCGAACGGGGGCCGCGCGGGCGATGGAGACGACGGCCGACGATCCTTCGTCGCTACCGCTGGGCGATGCGGCGCGGCCTCAACGGATTGAAAGACGCGCTGGCATCGGGATCGATCGCGCCGCGCCCTTTCGTCGAGGAGCGGCCTGCGGGGAAGCGTCGGCTACCAGCCGGCGAGGAGCGCCGGTAGCTCGGTCAGCCGATCGATGACCGCGTCGGGCTGGATGTCGTCGATCTCCTCGGAGCGGTACTGCCGCGTGAGGATGGCGCGCATGCCGATCGCCTGCGCGCCGGCGACGTCGTCGACCAACCGATCGCCGACGAAGACCGCATCGACCGGCTTCACGTCAACCTCTTTGAGGACGTGTTCGAAGATCTGCGGCCGCGGCTTGCGCACCCCGATCTCCGACGAGAACGCCACCCCGGCCATGAACGGCTTGAGACCGAAGTTGTCGAGGTCGCGCCACAGCAGGTCGGGCAGCTGTGACACGTTCGACACCAGGCCGAGCTTGTAGCCGGCCTTCTGCAATTCCGCGAGCGTGGCGAGCGTGTCGTCCTCGATGCGCACCGATTTCACCAGCGCGTCGTGGTCGAGCTCGGCGACTTCACGGAGTTGCTCCGCGCCGAGCTTGTAGCCGAGCCGTGCGAACGCGTCGTCGAACAACGCGATGATGTCGAGCTCTTCGAGCGCGCGCTGTTGATAGGAACGCTCGACCATCTTGTCGACCTCGTCCGCGATGCGTTCGACGAGCTCGTCGATCTCGTGGTGTGCCGCATCCTCGACCCAGCTGACCAATCGGTCCCTGATAACAGAATAGGCGCCCCGGAGAGCTTCCTCCGTGCGCCCGAAGTCCATGAGGGTGTGGCCGAAGTCGAAGAGAACCGCTTGAACAGCCATAGGCTCGCAAGGATACCTGTTGGCCGTGACAGAATGGCAACTGAACCGCAACGGTGACGGAGGGGAGCGAGATGGCGGAACGAGCCGAGGGCACCATCACGATCGAGGCGGACCCGGCCACCGTGATCGGCGTGATCACGGACTTCGAGGCATATCCGGACTGGGCTACCGGTGTGAAGAAGATCGAGGTCCTGGAACGGGATGGCTCGGGCCGGGGAACCAAGGTCCGCTTCGAGGTCTCCGCGGTCGGGATGAGCGGGTGGTACGTGCTCAACTACGACCACGCCGCCGGCGAGGCGGGCCTGTCCTGGACATTCGAGGACGGTAGCCCCATCAAGGATCTCCAGGGCGAGTACGAGTTGGAGGCGGACGGCGACGAGACCCAGGTGACGTACCGGGCGCTGGTGGAGCCGGGCATCCCGATGATCGGGTTCATGAAGCGCCAGGTGTCGAAGATGATTATCGATACAGCGCTGAAGGGCCTGAAGAAGCGGGTCGAGTCGCGGTCGTAGCGGTTGGTGCCCCCGGTGAGCCGCCGGTAGAGTGACCGACTCAATGCGCATCCTGCTTTTCAC
>JBKJXT010000253.1:0-7014 GCA_046716205.1 Actinomycetota bacterium | reverse complement strand
GCGTCGTAGGCCCTCGCCAAGACCGTGTACCGGCCGGGAACGAGGTCGGCGGGGGTTGCCGACCAGGTGCCGGATCCCGCGGTGCAGTCGGCGCACGTGGCCCCGACCCGGGTGACCGAGCCGGTGGCGCTGCGGAACTCCAGCTCCACGCGCGCGACGGTGAGGTTGTCGGTTGCCGTTCCCTCGATCACAACGTCCTCGCCGGGGACGAAGATGGCTCCCTCGGCGGTGTCGATCGCAACGCGCGGCGCGATGCGGTCGGCATCGACGATGAACGTCACCGACGGCGACGCCGGTCCCAGGTTGCCCACTCCGTCGGTAGCCCGAGCCGAGACGGTGTGGGTCCCGTTGGCGATCGGCATCGAGAACGTCCATGCGCCCGACGCAGCCGCATCGCTTGTCCCCAGGACCGAGGATCCGCGAACGACCTCAACGCGGGCGCCCGGCTCGGCCGTGCCTGCGAAGGTGACGGTCAGCGTTGTCACCTTCGAGGATGCAACGGGGCTCGTGATGGTGGGTGCGGGTGGCGGGGTGAGGTCCACGGTGAAGGTGCGTACCGCCGATGTCGCGGTGCGACCGTACGTGTCGACGGCGCGCGCGGTGATGCTGTGCGGGCCGGCGGCGAGCGTGACGACCACCGACCAGGTCCCGCTCGAGTTCGCGGTGACCTGCGCCAGCGTCGTGGTGTTCTCGAGCAGGGTCACCGCTGCGTTCGGCTCCGAGGTCCCCCAGAATGAGACCTGTGGTCCGACCGTCGCGGCGGCACCGGGCGTGCTGATCGCGGGAGGGATGACACCGGCGGCGACCATCTCGAACGAGCGGACAGCAGCGACGGGCGAGGTGTAGCCGTCGGCGTCCTTCGCGACCGCGGTCAGCTCGTAGGCGCCGTTGGCCAACGAGAGGCGCGAGCGCCACGTCCCATCAGGTGCGGTGGCGAGGGTGGCGAGCTGTGTCGTTCCGTGCGACAACACCACACTCATCCCGGATCCTGCGGTTCCGGTCACGTCGACGGCCGGCGTCGTGATGCGCGCGCCGTCGGCAGGCGCGGTGATGATCGGCGTGGTGTCGATACGGAGCGTGCGCGGCGCGGACGGCAGCGACTCGTCGCCTGCGGCGTCGCGCGCCACCGCCCGGAGGCGGTGCACACCGTCGTCGAGGGTCACCCCGACGCTCCAGGCGCCTTCACTGTTGGCGATGCCGCTACCGATCTCGTCGACGCCGTCGAGCACCCGGACGAGAAGGCCCGCTACGGCGCTACCTCGAACGCTGACGTTCCGCATCGGCAGGAGCGTGTCGTCGTCGGGAGCGGTGATCAGGGGCGTAGCCGGTATCGGCGGCAATGACGACGCGCGCGTGTAGACATCCTCGATAGGGGCAGTGTCGCCGGTGTCGAGGTTGGTCGCCATCGAAGAGAATGCGACCGCAGACCCATCGGCGGAGAGATCGGAGAGCGCGCTCGAGCCGTTCGCGCCGGTGCCGGCCGAGCTGACCGAGATGCGCGTGGTGATGGCTGGACTGGAGGTGAGATCGCGCACGAAGACGTCGGAGACGTTGTTGCCGTCCTCGTCGACGATGGCACCGGACATGGTTGCGAACGCGACCCGTGTGCCGTTGGCTGAGATCGAGACGTCCGATGCAGGGCCCGAGGTCTGCAGGTTGAAGGGGTTGACGTTCACTCGGACGGTCTGGTTCGTCTGCATGTCCTTGCGGAACGCGTCCGCCATGCGGTTGGTGTCGCCGGGCACGAGTGTGGCGATCGTGGAGATATAGGCGACGTAGTGCCCGTCGGCGGAGATGTCGAGACCCCTGGCCGGGACGGAACTGTCGCCATCGTGGTTGTTGCCGTTGAAGTCTGTGGTCGCGATGGCGAGTTCGCCCGTCGCGAGGTCGCGCACGTAGACATCGAACCGGTCGTTCTTGTCGTTCTGGGCGAGCTTCGACTGGGACCAGAACGCCACCGTAGATCCGTCGCCGGAGATGACCGGCTGGACGCTCGGCCCGGCTGGGACCGCCCCCGTCGAGTCGCGCGAGATCAGCGTGGTCGTGCGCTCGACGCGGTCGTGGAGGAAGACGTCGAAGTCCGCGTTGGCGTCGTCGTTGGCGAACCCAACGTCGGATACGAAGACGACGTAACGGCCGTCGTCGGAGATGGAGGGGGAGATGCTCCCATCGGTCGCGCTGCCGGTGGCGATCAGCTGCGTGAGCCCGGTGTCGCGGTCGTGAACGAAGACGCTTGGGAAGCCGATGGGGGCGTTGGGGTGCAGGCCCTCGGCCGTCGAGCTGAAGGTCACGTGGCGGCCGTCGGCGGAGAGGTCGGGGTCGGTGCTGCCTGCGTTGCCGATCGAGCCGGAGGACTGGGCGCCGGTGGAGGATACGGAGACCCGCGTGATGACCCCGGCGCGGCGGTCGGCGACGAAGACGTCGCGCATACCGTTGGAATCGCCGGGGACGAGGCTCGGGGAGCCCGAGCTGAAGGCGACGTATCGCCCGTCGGCGGAGATCGCCGGGTTCGAGCTCACCTGATTCGCGGCGTTCCCGGAGGTCGTGCGGGAGATCAGCTGGGTCACGACCTGCGACGATGCCGCGGGAGCCGCCATGGTCGCGGTAAGTGCGAGCGCAGCGAGCAAGGCGCGGGTGACGTGGGTACGGGTGGTCCTAGCCATCAGAGCCTCCATGCAGAAAAACGTCGCAGATGGTGTTCACAGGCTCATTTCGGGCATGGCGCCGCTGGACCTAGGGACGATGGAAGACTCTGCCGGGTTCTCCCGAAACCCGCTCGGGACGAAGCGTAAGAAACGACACCCGGCCGTTCGGCGAGTCAGGTGCTGAGCGAGAGGGTGCTGCCGCGTTGGGACTTCTCGACCAAGATCCGGGCGGGCAGTCGCTCGGCGAGCCCGCTGATGTGGGTGATGACACCAACCATGCGGCCGTCGGCGCCGAGCTGGCTCAGCGCGTCCTCGACGATCTGCAACGAGCCGGGATCGAGTGATCCGAAGCCTTCGTCGAGGAACAACGAATCGAGGCGCGCCTTCTGCGTGACGGCAAGCGACTGGACCTGCTCGGAGAGCGCCAGCGCGAGCGCCAGGGACGTCAGGAACGTCTCGCCGCCCGACAGCGTGCGGACGCTGCGCTTCTCATCGCCGTTCCAGGTGTCGCACACCAAGAACTCGTCATCCTCGTACAGCAGCCGGTAGCGGCCGTCGGACACGCGCCCGAGGTGCGCTGTCCCCGCCTCACACAGCAGTTCCAACGCCTCGCCCTGCAAGAAGGCGATCAAGCGATCGGCGCGCAGCTCTGTCGCCAGGTGCTTGAACAGCGCGGACCGATCGTGCAGCGTGATCACGTCTGCCTGCATCGAGGCGCGCTTCTGGAGTCGCTCGGTCAGCGTCTCGACCTGGGCGCGCGACGTTGCGCAGTCGGATGTGGCCTTCCTTGCGGCGGCAGTGAGGTCGTTGAGGAGGTTGGCGAAGCTCGCTGCAGGGGCCAACAGATCGCCGACGATGTCGGTCGCTTCGCGCAGCAGCGCCGCTTCGCCCTGGCCGTGATCCTCCGCCTTGCGCTCCAGCTGGTCGGCCGCCGAGGTGAGTGCCTCTGCCACACTGGCCGCTACCGGCGTCAGAGCGGCCAGATCGTCGGGGAGCTCGATCACCTCGATGGTCACCGTTGCGGTCGA
This sequence comes from Actinomycetota bacterium, assembly GCA_046716205.1. Lineage (GTDB taxonomy): Bacteria > Actinomycetota > AC-67 > AC-67 > AC-67 > JBKJXT01. The sequence continues at coordinate 3,341 of JBKJXT010000253.1, read as the reverse complement.
CACCTCCGCTGCCCGGGAAGCAAGCGATGCAACCGGCTGCGCCTGCAGGCGCGCACGCTCGTTCGTGGCATCTGCTTCCGCTTTGGTGAGGGCCGTCTGCGCGTCGCGGGTCGCGAGCTCGGCGGCGTTAGCGTCAGCCGCGGTCGCCTGTTCCTTCGTGCTGAGTCCTTCGAGCGCCTCGATACGCATCGTCAGCGTCGCGACGGCGTCGTCGGGCACGCTGCCGCCGAACGCGTCCGCGAGCGCAACGGATGAGGCCGCCAGGGCGTCGCGCTGCTTCGTGAGCTCGGCGTCGAGGCGCGCGAGCTCCTTGCGCACCTCGGCTAGATCACGCTCAGCGGAGTCCCGGGCGCGCTCTGCCTGCCGGACGGACTTGTCCAGGCGCTCGGCCTCGGCCCTGAGTCGCTTGCCGTCGGCGACCAACGCGTCCAGCGCAGCAGTGTCGACATCGGGCAGCGCCGCCACGGTTCCGCCGCAGATCGGGCAGGTATCGCCGACATGCAGGCCCTGACACGCGGTCGCGATGGCATTGAGTTGCTGCTGCTCTCGATAGCGCTCGAGCGCCTCGTCGACTGCGCGCTGCGCTGCCTCATGCGCGTCCTTGGCGACGCGTGCCGCTTCGGTCGCAGCGTTGAGCGCGCTGTCGCGCGCGGGTTCCGCTTCGCGCGCGGTGGTGAGCTCGCGCTCCTTCCCCAGCAGGGTCGTACGGCCTTCGTCGATGCCGATCGCGGTGGCGCGCAGCTCGTACAGCTCACGCACCCGGCCCCACTCCTGCTCTGCCTTCTCGCGGGCCCCCGACGCCGACGCGGCAGCGACGGCCGCTTTCAGCGCGGCTTTAGCGCTCGCCTCGACGCTTGCACGCAGTTGCGCGGCGCGCGCGGCGTTCTCCGCCAGCCGCGTCGCGCCGTCACCGAAGATGGCGGCCATCTCGCGCGCGTCGCGTGCACATCCGCGCAGTGCATCGACGGTGGTCTGCGCGGCACGCCAGCGTTCGGCGATCTCCTTCACGCGTTCGTCTGCTTTGGTCAGCGACTCCTCACGCGAGGTCGCCTCTTCCACGGCGGCGCGCGCGGCTGCGAGCGCATCCTCGGTAACGCCTTCGTACTCGCGCTCGAGGAGCTCGGCCATCGTCTTGGCTTTCTCGCCATCGGCGCGCGCGATCTCGCCGGCGCGCTTGGCCATGCGGGTGAACAGCTCGAGTCCCAGCAGCTCGGTCAGGATGTCGCGCCTGGTCTTGGGATCGCCGACGAGGAACTCCGCGAACTTCCCCTGCGGCAACAGCACGGATCGTGTGAACGCTTCGTAGTCGAGGCCGAGGAGCCGCTCGATCTTCTTGTTGACCTCGCCCACCTTGTCGGAGCCCTCGCCTGCCTGCTCCCATTCCTCGCCGTTGCGGCGCTCCATCATGACCTTCGTGCTTCCGGGGCCTCGCGGCGTGTTGCGAGACACGCGGTAGCGATCCCCACCGACCTCGAACTCGAAGATCACGTACAGGCGGTTCTGGCCCTGGCTCACCAGCTGAGAGACCTGCCGGCCGACGCGCTCGACGAGCCCGTACAACGCGTAGGTGATCGCGTCGAGCAGGGAGGACTTCCCGGATCCGGTCGGCCCGCAGATCGCGAACAGGTCCAGCTGCGAGAAGTCGAGCTCGGCCTCGTCGCGGAACGCGGTGAAGCCGCGCAGCTTCAGCAACAGCGGTCGCATCAGTCCTCGCCTACCGTCGCGAGCACCTCGTCGAAGGCTTCCATCAATGACTCGTGCGGCTCGGCCGCGTGCGAGCTGCGGTGGTAGGAGAGGAACTGGTCGCGCGGCGCGAGACTGGAGAGCCGTTCGCTGCGTCCCTGTTCGTCCGCACGCTCGTAGCTTGGGGTGACCTGCAGCGCGTTCGGCAGGAAGTCGCGGACCTGAGCGGCGATGCCGGGGACGGGTCCTTCCGTCAGCACCGTCGCGCGCACGAACGCGTCGCCGATCGTGGCGGCCTTGGCGCGAAGCTCGTCCAGCGTTCCGTGCATGTCGATGAGCTTGCGGCCGGCGGTCAGCGGGACCTCGCGCACCTTGGCGGGCGTTCCCGGCTTGGCGTCCACGATCGTGACGGACTTGCGCTGGTCCACCTCGCCGAAGTCGAGCTGGATCAGCGAGCCTGGGTAGCGCGCGGGGGCCGGCGCGCCGGGGACGTTCTGGGGCTTGTGGATGTGGCCGAGCGCGATGTAGCTGGCGGTGCCGGGCAGCCGCGAGGGCGGCACGGCGTAGTTGATCGTGATGGAGACCTCGCGCTCGCCGCCGCCGAGGGTTGCGCCCGTCGCGAACAGATGCGCGAGCATGACGTTGACGCGGTCGGGCCGGAACGACTGCGCGAACCCGTCGAGCAGCGCGCCGACGCCGTCGGCGTAGCCCTGGTGCCACTTCGCGGCCGACTCGAAGAGCTCGGCGGCATCACCGTAGTGGCGCTCGGGGATGAACGGCAGACACGCGACGATCATCGCCTCGTCGCCGCCGCGGTTCGCGACCTCGATGACCCCGCCGTCCTCGGGCCGCGCGATCCGAGGGGCAACGTGCACGCCCAGCGGGCGCGCGAGCTTGCCGATCGCGCCCAGCCGTACCGCAGCGTCGTGGTTACCGGGGATCACGACGATCGGGATGCGCGCCTCGTGCAGACGCACGAAGCAATCGAACACGATCTCGTCTGCTTCGGGAACGGGCGAGCGCTGCTCGTACACGTCGCCGGCCAGCAGGACCGCATCGACGTTCTCTTGCTGCGCGATCCCGACGACCTCGTCTAGTGCCGCCGCGTACTCCTCGAGCCGCCCGCGGCCGCGCAGCGTCTTGCCGACGTGCCAATCACCGGTATGCAGGAACCGCACCTAGTCCTTCCCTTCGAAGCGGGCGAACGGGTCGCCGGCCTCCGGCGCTGCTTCGTCGGCGCGCGTTGCCCAACTGGGGAACGGGAACCGCAGTTGCAGCGGGATCGGGATGTGCGGCTGCTGCAGGATCATCGAGCCGGGCTTGAGGATGTTCGCCCGGGCCCGCGTCACCGCGGGCAGGAATCCGTACTCGCTGCGTTGCGCCTCCGCCGAATCGAGCCGACCGACGACGCGGAACGCCGAGTTGGCGATCACGCGGCGCTCGACCTCGCTAGCGGTCTGCTCGGCGCCCACCAGGATCATCCCCAGCGAACGTCCACGCTCGGCAACATCCAGCAGGACCTCTTTGATCGGCGACCATCCCTCGCGCGGCGCGTACCGGTTCAACTCGTCCAGGACGAGGAACGTGAGCGGCTCGCGCCGGCCGAGTTTCTCTTTGCCTTCGAACGCCCGCTTGATCACCACACCGGTCACGAAGCG
>JBKJXT010000252.1:0-13059 GCA_046716205.1 Actinomycetota bacterium | reverse complement strand
ACAAGCTGCTCGCGTTCGCGATCAGCGGGTTCTACGCAGGCATCGCCGGCGGATTGTTCGGCACCCTGGTCGAGACCGTGGTCGCCGAGCCCTTCGACTATCCGTTCTCGTTCGAGTTCCTCGTCTTCGCTGTGCTGGGCGGGCTGGGCTCGCGGTTCGGCACCGCGATCGGCGCCGCGTTCCCGGTCATGTATCGGAGCTTGCTCACGATCCCATCCGGCCCGGCGCTGGGGGGTCTTCTGCTGGTCTTCACGCTGCTGCGACACCCCGGCGGCATCGCCGCCCAAGGCCGGGAGACCGCACACATCGCCAAGGAGCTTGCGCGGAAGGGTGCGATCTTCATACCCGCGTTCATCGCCTCTATCCTGCTCGCAGTTTTCTCGGCCTTCGCGGTCCCGTGGGCGATCGACAAGCTCCTGGGCGTACTGGGCCCGACCCCGGATCCGGCCAACCAGGTCGCCGGCTGGGGACTCACGAGCTTCCCAGCGATCCTCATCGGTCTAGGCTCCTACACCTACGTCTCGCTCACCGTCGTCAAGCAGCTCTTCAAGCTTCCGTCGCGCGCCAAGCGAACTGCGAACATCGAGGTCCACGCGGAGCCGGTCCTCGCCGAGCCGGTGAGGGCCACGCTTGCACCGCGCACCCGCCGTCCACAGGCCGGTGCACTGCTGGAGGTAGAGGACCTTGCGATCCGCTTCGGCGGTGTCCGAGCGCTCGACGGCGTGACGATGGAGGTCCGCCCCGGCGAGCTCGTCGGCTTCATGGGACCGATCGGCTCCGGCATGACGACGATGCTCAACAACATCTCGGGGTTCCTGACGCCCAACGCCGGCGACATCCGCTTCCGCGGCAAGAGCATCGTGAAGATGCAGCCGCATGAGCGTGCCGCGCTGGGGCTCGGGCGCACCTTCCAGAACATCGGCCTCGTGAAGCAAGAGACGGTGTTCGACAACTTCCTCATCGCCCAGCACCAGGTCTGCCGATACGGCGCGATGGAGGGCATCATCCGCACCGGCGCGGTGTCCGCCGAGGAGCGTCGCCTGCGCCGTCGCGCCGCGGTGGCGATCGAGATGCTGCAGTTGGGCGACATCGCACACGAACAGGTGCGTTCGCTCCCCCACGGGCGCGCGAAGCTCGTCGAGCTCGGCTGTGCATTGGTGACCGACCCCGAGCTGCTGCTGCTCGACGAACCTGCTGCCGGCGTGTCACCGCAGGAGGCCGATGCGCTGGGCGAAACGTTGAAGCAGATCGCGGCCGACTCGGGCGTGACGATCCTGATGATCGAGCACCACGTCCCCCTGATGCTCAACACCTGCGACTACATCTACGTCCTGAACTTCGGTCAGCTTCTGACCCACGGCTTGCCCGCCGACGTTGCTCGCCACCCCGAGGTCATCGCCGCCTACCTCGGCACCGTCGGGAAGGAGGCGAGCCTTGCCGCTGCTGGAAGTCGCTGACCTCCGAACCGGCTACGGCACGGTTCCGGCGCTGCACGGCGTCTCGATCGAAGTCAACGAAGGCGAGATCGTCGCGATCCTCGGGCCGAACGGCGCCGGCAAGTCGACCACCTTGTCGTCGATCTCGGGCCTGCTGAAGCCATGGTCGGGCAGCATCACATTCGACGGCACGCCGATCGGGGGCGTCGCGCCGTCGCAGACGGTCGCCATGGGGATAGCCCACGTACCGGAAGGGCGCCATGTCTTCCCGCAGCTGACCGTAGAAGAGAACCTCAAGGTCGGGTCCTGGGCCCAGCGCGCGAAGGCCGGCGCCTATCGCAGCAACCTCGATCGTGTCTTCGGGTACTTCTCGGTCCTTCAAGAGCGCAAGGACCAGCTCGCCGGGACGCTCTCGGGCGGGGAGCAACAGATGCTCGCCATCGGGCGCGCCCTGATGTCGAGTCCTCGCCTGCTGATCATCGACGAGGCGGCGCTGGGCCTCGCGCCGGTGATGGTCGACCGGGTCTTCGAGATCGTCAAGGAGATCCGCCGGGACGGCAAGACCGTCCTGCTGGTCGAGCAGAACGCCCCGGTGACCCTGGCACTGGCAGATCGGGTGTATCTGATGCAGCGCGGCGAGATCACCGCCGGCGGGCCGGCTGACGAGATCCGTGCGAAGGGCGTCCTGGACGCCTACCTTGGCCCTATGGCCGCTGCCGCCCGGGCGCTCGCCGCCGATGCCGAAGCCCCAAAGGCCACCGACCCGGCGAAAGCCGCGAAACGGAAACCGGCCGCTCGGTCAGGAAAAGCCGCCTCACCAGGCAGGAAATCAGCTCCGCGCGCCTAATCCTGTCTACAGGATCCTAGGGAGCCGCCCGGCTGCATGCCGCCGCCGGGGAATGGTGAGAAGGAGGCGTAGCATGCGACGAAGTGTCGCGGTTCTCGCAAGTCTGATGATCTTGTCAGGCTTGCTGTTCGTTGAACCAGCCGCTGCAACACACGGCTGCACGGCAGCTAACTGCAACCCCGTCACGATCGCCCTCCTCGAAGGCCAGGGCTACGTGTGCGATTCCGCGGAAGAGTCAATCGACACGTGTACCTACCACAATGACCGTCTCTGGACGGGCGCACCGCCTGCAGTCGGCGCGAGCTCACCCAAGGGCCTCTATTGCCCGACGCGCGGGCCGGGTGCCGACGGGCCTTTCAGCTTCCAGGCAGGACCCGTTGCTGCTGACCCACCGAACTCGATCTGCGTTTCCACCGTCGGCGGTCCGGGCTGCACCTTCAAGTCCAAGGGTTGGCTTGAGGCTGGCCAGCCGTCCGGTCTGGGTGCCTACGCCGGCTCCTCGAAGGGCACAGGCACCAGCGAATACATCCCCGGGGCGAACGCCGCACTCGGCAGCACTTATACCAAGGCTACGTTCGGATGGGAGCAGAGCGCCGCGACGATCCTGCCGTTGAACGGCAAGGTCACCCACCAGAAGACAAGCGCCGGCGCGTCCTACACGCCCGTCCCGGCCAATGCCGTACCGACCGTCACCGGGTTCACGTCCTCGCGCGGCTTCACCGGCGGTGGCAACTGCGGCATCGACCAGACGACCCCTACGTGGAAGTTCCAGGTCGAGGGAATGGTCGTCACGTTCTAGTATGAATCGGGTCAAACCCGCGTATCCTCGGGAGAGACCATGTCGTTAGAAGGATGCAAGGTAGGCGCCCGACACGTTCAGGCGCCTACCTTGCTAGTCCGGCCGGAGAAATGACAAGGATGCTTACCCGCCGCCTCACTCAGATCCTCTGCGGATTGGTCGCGGCTCTCGCGACGGTCGCCACGTCCGGCGCGCCCGTCCACTCGGCGACGACCGGCATCGAACGCTTGGGCACATGGGACGTCAAGACGCCGGTCGGCGGTGAAGACAACCGCGCGAGCCTCGATCTCATCCTCGACACTCCGCGACGGTGGGCCTTCCAGGTCATCCTCATCGGGCGCGAGGTTGTTATCCGGCGGTGGAACCTGGACACCCGCAAGGTCGATCTGCAGAAGTTCATACCGCCTGAGGTCATGCAGGCGGGACCGGTCTCCCACGGCGGCGGCTCCACGACATGGCTCCATGCCTACGACCCGGATGCCGGGGTGCTCTACCTTCCCTTCCTCGAAGGCACAACAGCGTCCTTCGGTGGAGTCGCTGCGATCGACGGCAAGACGCTGACGACGACCAATGTCATCGCGAAGTCGTTCGGAAACATCGACCCCAACCGCGTTGCCGATCCATCGTGTCCACCGGGATCCACGTCCGCCGCCTGTCTGCCGCAGCAACCGACCGCCAGTGCCACGTTGGCCGGGATGAGCTTCGTGCCGTCGATACTCAGTGGCGGCCAGGCGAAGGTGCTTCTGTTCATGCAGGAATTCAAGCCCCCCGGCGTAGAGAAGAACTACAACACCGCCTACGTTCTTCAGTGGGATCTCAAGACGGGCGGCCAAGATTTCATCTATCGCGTTCAGTCCTGCTCCAACCACAACCTGCCCGTGTCCGGATACTTCCCCGTGGGGATCTTCCAGGCTCGTCTCACCGCTGGCATCTACCTCGGCTGCCAGGCGAGCGGTGGCACCGGCCAGGTCGTTCGTATCGATCTCGACCTCAACGGCAAGCCATCTGCTGAAGCGGCGTTCCCTGGCCCACAGGGCATCGTGGACGTCATCGCGGACGAGGAAGCGGACCGGATGCTCCTGCGCATCTCCAACACCGAAGGCATCTCCTGGTGGGTCTTCGACGGATCGTCTCGGTCCTACACCGGGGTCATCGGGGTGACGAACAACCCGGTCGAGTCGGCTGCCGGCGTCGACCCGAGTTCCGGGCGTCTGTATTCGCTCGCTCCGAAGAACGGTCCCGAAGGTCAGGAGACTGGCGGCGGTCTCATGTACTCCGACATCCGCCGGTCCCCGGCGCCGCAGATGCTCGCGACGGAAGAGTACGAAGCCCCGGGCGCGGGACGCATCGCGGTCGACGTCCATCCGATCACCGGCGTCCGCACCGTCTACGCGCGGCTGGCCGAGACAACCACGTATCAGATCTATCGGGATAACGACCTGCCCGTCGACGAGGATCCCTTCGGCGACCAGGACGCGCTGACGATCGACGTTGACGAGAAGCCTGGCGAGACCGGCCGCACCTACAACGGCTCGGGGCACGCCTACGGCGCGCGGGTTCTGTTCGCCGGGGGGCTGAACGGCGTGCCGCCGACCGGACCCGACACGAATGAGTTCCGCATCGGACGGACGGCGACGTTGATGCTGGGTACCCCGTGTGGCGTCGAAGGGCGCGAGGTGGTCTTGGGTGCGGTGAAGAACGCGGCGCTGTCTAACAACCTTTCCAACGCATCGGCTGCTGTCGGCGAGGCAGATGCCGGAAGCAAGCAGGATCTCAACGAGCCCACTGGTCGCTGTTACCCGCGCCCCACCGACAACAGCGGATTCGATCTTTGGGATCAGGTCGTGCGCACCCCTCGCGATGCAGTGTCCGATCCCGAGCAGAAGAAGGCGCTGGATTACCCGAGGCCGTTCGACACCGAGCTCGACGATGAACCCAACGCGGAAGAGGGGCGCTCCGACTTCGACGAGCTGTCCGGGAGCGGCTGGCCGTTCGCCAGCGCCGAATGCACCGCCGACGGCGGTGCGAAGTCTCAGACTCACCTCCACCCGCTCGATCGCGGCGACTCGGAAACCGGTCCCATCGACGAAGAGAACCGCCGCACCTCGATCCCGATCGACGGGTACAAGGCCGAGGTCGCATGCCGTCAATCCGCCGCGCGCGTGGAGGCGTACGCGCAGATGTTGCTCCACGAGGAGAAGGCGCCTGCGCTCGAGACGCCGCTGGGCGATCTCGGGATGCTGCGTGTGGGAGAAGTTTCGTCGCGCGTCTCGATCTACCTCGACAAGCTCCGGGGGTTGGTCACGCGTGCGGAGTCGACCGCCCGCGACATCTCGATAGGGGACCACGTCTTCATCGATGAGGCCACCGCGATCGGCGAAGCCTGGGCCAAGGGACGGCCGGGAACCGCGGCAACGTCATTCTTCCGTCGTCTGTGTGGCGTGCGGATCAAGGACGAGGCGCCGGACCAGACCGTCAACCGCCCCGTCGCTGAATACGACCCGAACGACCCTACGACGGTGCCTACGGTTGAGCCGTCGGGCGGCCCCGAGGTCCAGAAGAGGGTTGACCTCCAACCATGCGGAGATGTTGGTCAGCAAGCGACCCAGAGTGCCAACCTCGATCCCGAGAAGCCCATGATCGACGCGATCAACCGCGCCCTCGGGTTCCGCGGCCGCGTCTCCGCGCCGAAGCCCGATGGGCCGCTGTCGCAGGGGTCGCCGGGCGGCTATCTCGCCTCGATCCAGAAGGACCGGCTCGAGACGATCTCGTCGCGTGCGGTCAACAACGACGCCTCGACACAGGTGCCCGCGCTCGAGCTGCTGATCTACAATGACGACCCGACCAAGGGCCGCGGGCGGCAGGTGTACCAGTTCGCAGGCGTCGACGCGTCTGTGACCTACGGCATCTATCTGTTGAACCCGGGCGGGAGCGCGCCGTGCTTCTGTCCGCCTCCCGACGACGGCGGTCTGTTCCAGCCGCCGCCGCCCGACCTCGGTCAAGGCCCCACCACCGTCGGCGAGGCCCCGCTTCCCCGCGGTGAGGGTCCCGTCACGATGCTGTTCAAAGGCATCGGGCTGCTGTTCCGAAGCCCCAAGGACGCTGCGATCGCCGCAGCTATCTGGGCGCTGCTGTATTCGCCGGTGCAGATGGCCGGACGCCGCCGCGCGCTGAGGTCGCTCGCCTGATGGGCTCCTCGATCGCTCGTGTGCTGAAGTACCTCACCGTCGCGCTCGCGCTAGGCGCGATCGCGGTGATCCCGGGGAAGTCCTCGGTCCTCAACCCGACCGGCGGCTCCGACATGCCGCTAGAGAACCAACCCGATGTTCTCGGCAACGATCCAGGCGGGCCGGTCACGAGCGGCCCCGGCAGGTCGTCGAACCTGCCGAAGGGTCCCGTAGACAGTAGCGGCGGGCTGCAATGCTTCCGCGACAAGAACGGCGGCAAGACGGCGCCTGCCGGCGTGACCGCGGCGACGATCCTGCTGGGCAGTACCGTCGTGCAGTCCGGTCCGGGATCCAACTTCCTTGCGGATTCCCCCAAGGGTATGCAGGCCGTGATGAACACGGTGAATCAGGCCGGCGGCGTGTGTGGACGACTGCTGCAGATGGTGCTGACCGACGACAGATGGGACGCCGAGCTCGGTCTGCGCGCGCTGAAGTCTTTCGTGGCCGACGGGAAGTTCGCGCTGCCGGTGGTGCCTTCATCGGAGGGGTTGACCGCCTCAATCGAGGCGAAGGTCATCGGCAATGCGGGCATCCCGGTTGTCGGCAGCGACGGGATGCTCCGCCAGCAGTACAAGAGCCCGTGGGTGTGGCCGGTCGCGACCGCGACGGAATCGACGATGCGGATCATGGCGGACTACGCCTACCGTATCCGGAAGGCCCGCAGCTTCGCGATCGTCTACGACACGCAATACCGCTTCGGCAAGGAAGGCGCCGAGGCGTTCCGCAACTACATCAAGACCCTGCCGGGCGCGACGCTGAAAGCCGATGTCGGGATCTTCCCGGCTCGCGCGTCATACTCGGCGGAGATCCAGCGCTTCAACAGGTCCTGTGGCGGTCAGTGCGATCTAGTCGCGATGCTGCTCGAACCGCAGACGGCATTGACTTGGATCGCGGGACGGCCGCAGTTCGGCACCAAAGTGACCTCGGGCGCGCAGACGCTGTTCAACGAAGGCTTCGCGGCGTCGTGCGGGAAGCCGTGCGAAGGCATGCTCGTGTGGACGGGCTACAACCCTCCCATCGGAAACCTCGCGGGCTTGCCAGACGTGGCGCAGTACGTCAAGGATGTGCGCCGGATCGACCCGAAGATCGACGTCACGAATCAGTTCCTCGAGGGCGCGTACCTCGGGATGAAGATCTTCGTCGAAGCGCTGCAGAAAGTGGGTCCCAACCTGACCCGCGAGCGTCTGCGCCAGGTCCTGAACACCACCTGTTTCGACACGGATCTCTCGTCGAAGCTGTGCTGGAGCGAGAGCGACCGTCACGCCAACAAGGGAGCACAGGCGTTCTCCGTGGTCGTCTCCCAAGGCTCGTTCTCGGGCTTCAAGAACCTGCAGACCGGCTTCATCAAGGATCCAACCTTCTAAGGGCCCCCGCCGATGTTCGACCTCATCAAAGACATCCTCATCTCGATCCCGCTCTCTCTGGGCAACGTGGGCGCGTTCGCGATCGTCGGCATCGGTATCGTGATGATCTATCGCGCGTCCAAGGTTCTCAACCTCGCGCACGGCGCGATGATCATGTTCCCGCCGTACGTGGTGTGGGTGCTCAACCGCGGCCCGGACCCCATCGCGAAGATCGACCTCGCCGACAAGATCCTCGGATGTGCGGTTCCGGCGTTCGCGGCCGGCATGCTGATCGTGGCGCTGTTCCTGAAGAAGCAGCCCAAGCTCGTGCGCGTCGTGGCCGGTGGGATCGTTTCCGCCATCGCGCTGTTCGCCCTCGTCAAGGCGAGCGGTTCCGGGGTCCCGCTGCCGATCGCCTTCGCGATCGGGCTGCTGGCCGGCGGCGCACTGGGGTACGGGGTGGAACGCTTCTTCGTGCGGCCCCTGCGTCCGCAAGGGCCCACCGCGCAGACGGTCGGCACCGTCGCCGCGTTGGGGATCGTCCTCGCGGTCGCGGCGAAGGTCTTCGGCAGCGGAGCGCAGATCGCACCGTCCATCTTCCCCAACGGTGAGAACGACGTCGTCAAGATCTCCTTCTCCTCGATCCGCTACGGCGAGATCGGTCTGTTCGTCGTCGCGATGCTCGTCACCCTGCTGCTGATGGTCCTGTTCAAGTTCACCGACATCGGTTTGGTGATGCGCGGGACGGCAGAGAACCGGCGTGCAGCGTCGCTGATGGGCATCGATCCGGACCGTACGACGGCGCTCACGTGGATCATGGGCGGGACGCTGGCCGGTTTCTCGGGGATCCTGCTCGCCGGTGTGACCAACCTGCACCCGTACGTGCTCGCCCTGCAGGCGCTGCCCGGGTTCGTCGCCGCGCTGCTCGGCGGCATGGCGAGCTTGATCGGGGCCGTCGTGGGAGCCGGCATCGTCGGTATCACGTTCGCGACCGTACCGGTGCTCGGCCCGCTCGAAAAGTTGCAGGGCGCGCCGCAGCTGTTGCTGGCGGTCGGCGCCGTCGTCGCGATGGTGACCCGCGGACAGAAGATCGTTGGCGGTGACGTTCGCTCGGAGTCGATCGCGTCGGCAGGCAAGGGCCAGCCACGACGAGGCCTCGGCGGGTTGGCGCAGACGAAGCGACCACTCGCATTGCTCGGCGTTCTGCTGTTCCTCGCGTTCCCGTTGTTGGGTCTCAACGAATCGCTGGTTGGCAACGCGACCAAGGCCGGTCAGTACACGATCCTCGCGGTGTCGTTGGTCATCTTGATCGGATGGGTCGGACAGATCTCGCTGGGACACGCCGCGCTGTTCGGCGTCGGCGCGTATGCGACCGGATGGATCGTCAGCGGGATGAAGATCCCGTTCCCGTTCAGTCTTCCTCTGGCGGCGGGCTTCGCCGCACTCGTCGCGGTGTCGCTGGGCATGGTCGCGGTTCGCGTGCGGGGATTGTTCCTCGCCGTCGCGACGCTGATCTTCTCGTGGATGGGGTACGAGTTCCTGTTCCGTCAGGAATGGTTCATCAAGCACTTCAAGGTCGACCCGACGGTGGTCGGCACCGAAGGCGCGTTCCCCTACTTCGACTTCTCGCGTCCGACGACGCTGTACTACGTCACCTGGGCCATCACCGCCCTCGCGTTGTTCGCGGCGGCGAACCTGCGCGACTCCAAGACGGGGCGCGCGTTCTTCGCGGTGCAAGGCTCCGAGATGGCTGCGGCATCGCTGGGCATCGACGTCACCCGGTACAAGGTGACCGCGTTCGCGGTGTCCGGCTTCCTCGCCGGTGCCGCAGGGTGCCTGTTCATGACCGAGGCCGGCGCGATCACCCCCGACGCCTTCGCATTCGAAGACTCTCTGCTGTTCGTTGCCTTCGCGGTCGTCGGCGGGCTGCGCAGCCTCGGCGGCGCGGTCGGCGCCGGTCTGTTGTTCGCAGGTCTCAACGAGGTCCAACTGCGCGTCACGGCACTGAACGGCTGGCTCGACGTCGTCGGAGCCGGGCTGCTCACTCTCGTGCTTCTCGCCTACCCCGGTGGGTTGGCGGCCCTCGGCAGCAGCATCTCGCACCTACTCGGTCGTCAGAGATGGCTCGTTCGTTCGCTGGGTCGGATCGATCGAGGCATCGACGTCTTGCTCGCCGACGTGTCGTGGGCTTCGCGGCGGGTCCGTGAGCTCATCCGAGAGCGGATCGAAGCGCCGGCGCTCGAGATGGTCCCGGGTCTCGCACTGGCGTCGGCGATGCCTGCCCCGACGCTCACGCACACCAACGGCTCTGGCTCGACCGCTGGTACGCTCGACGCGGCGTCACCCATCGCTCCGGCATCGCGCGCGGATCGTCCGCTGGTCGTGCGAGCGGAGAGTGTCACCGTGCGCTTCGGCGGCCTCACCGCGGTCAACGACGTCACGATGGAGGTCCGCGAAGGCGAGATCGTCGGCCTGATCGGGCCGAACGGCGCGGGCAAGACCGTGTCCTTCAACTCCATCGCCGGCATCGTGAGCCCGACCGAAGGTCGGGTGTGGCTGTACGGCCAGGACGTGACGAACTCGCCGGTGCACCTGCGGGCGCGCCTGGGCATCGCACGCACGTTCCAGGTGCTACAGCTGTTCCCTGCGCTCACTGTCTTCGAGAACCTGTTGGTGGCGACGCACCTGCACAACGCGACCGGGCTGATGAGCCACGTCAGCGCGTCGCCGACATCGGTCGCCGCCGAGGCCACCGCGCGCGCCCGCGTGCGAGAGGTCGTCGAGCTGCTGGGGCTGCAAGACTTCACCGAGAAGTATCCCGGCGATCTGCCGTTCGGAACGCTGCGCATGGTCGAGGTCGCGCGCGCCTTGGTCACCGATCTGAAGTTCGTGATGCTCGACGAGGCGTTCTCTGGGTTGGACGACAACGAAACCGAGGCGCTCGTTCAGTCGCTGTTGAAGGTCCGGGCGCTCGGCATCACGATCCTGTTGATCGAGCACGATGTGAAGCTCGTCATGTCGGTCTCGGATTACGTCTACGTCCTGGATCGCGGGTCGCTGATCGCAGAAGGCACGCCCAACATCGTGCAGCGCGACCCCGCGGTCATCGCCGCCTACCTCGGGCAGGCGCCCGACGAGGCCGAGGAACCGATCGAGGTGGATGCATAGATGGCGCTGTTGGAGGTCCGCAACATCGACGTGTACTACGGCGCCGTCCGTGCCCTTCGCGGTGTTTCGCTGGAGATCAACGAGGGCGAGATGGTGTCGCTGCTCGGGCCGAACGGCGCGGGCAAGTCGACGACCCTCCGTACGATCTCGGGGATGATGGCCCCCCGCACCGGAGAGATCTACTTCGACGGGAAGCCGATCCATGGGCTCAGCGCGCAGGACGTCGTCAAGCACGGCATCGCGCACCTCCCTGAGGGCCGCGAGCTGTTCCCGAGCCTCACCGTTGAGGAGAACCTGCGCCTTGGCTACTACCCCAAGCGCAAGAGCCCCGGGTACAAGGAAGCGCTTGAGCGCGCGTTCTCCTTCTTCCCGAAGCTCGCCGAGCGGCGCTCGCAGGCCGCGGGAACGATGTCGGGCGGCGAGCAGCAGATGCTCGGGATGGCGCGTTCGCTGATGTCCTCTCCCCGGCTCCTGATCATCGACGAGATGTCGCTGGGCCTCGCGCCGCTGATCGTCGAGCTGCTGTTCCAGATCCTCGAACAGGTCAACTCCGAGGGCACCTCCGCGCTGGTGGTCGAGCAGTTCGTGCACATGGCACTGGGCCACACCAGCCGTGCATACGTGCTCTCCAAGGGCGAAGTCGTGCTCGATGGCCCGTCCATGAAGCTGCGCGACGACCCCGAGCTGCTCGCCTCCTACCTCGGCGCGGAAGCCGAGCCGGCAACCGCGAACGGGTAGCCTCTCACGATGCGACGCTTCCCCATCGTCGTCCTCCTGTGTGCGAGCCTCGCGGCCTGCGGGTCGTCTTCTTCGCCCCGCCCCGGGTCTTCGCCGGTCGCCAAGGCGGCGGGAGGATCCAAGGGCGACGCCACGCCGAGTACCGCCGCCGAGGCCGGCAGGCGCGCGTCGCAAGCCTCCGCCGTTGGCGCCAAGAACGGGACGATCGCGACGCCTTCTCCGATCCCCAGCGCCAGGGGGTACGGGTCGAACAACAACATGCCGCTGAAAGTCACCCTCAACAAGACCTGCGCGCGCCGCGGGGACCGGATGGAGGTCGTCGCGGTGACGCTGCCCGGCGCGCAGGTCGGCTTCGCGGCTGCCTACTCCGACAACAACACGGTTCCGGATATCTTCTGGGTGCGAGGTGAGGCGAATCCGACCGGGACGGTGACGTGGACGTTCTTGATCAAACCGACGACGCCCGAAGGCGATGGGTGGCTCGAGATCGTGGCGGCGAAGAAACCGAACAAGGGCGCGTCCTACTCGGGCACGTTCCGCATCTCGAACGCGTGCTGAGAGCGGCACTCGTTCCCTGCCTGGTGGTTGCGACGCTCGCCGCGTGCGCGCCGGATGATCCCGAGCCGCCGTCACCGGCGATCAGCGCTTCGACCTTGCGGCCCGGTCACGTCGAGAAGATCGTGAACGCGCGCGTGGACATGACGATCACCGGCGCGCGGCCGCTGACGCTCAAGGATGAACCGGCAGTGCTACGGATGGTGATCATCGAAGGCGATCGCAACCCGCAGATCACGCACTTCTTCTCCATCTCCAGCGGCACGCCGATCACGCTGGACGACACGACCTACCTGCAGTTCGACGCCGACCTCGCGCCGGGGATCTACAACGGTCCAGGGACTTATCAGCTTACGACGGAGCCGCCGAAGGTCGGGGGCACGCAAGGGAGCCTCGAGAGCGCCGCCTACGTTCAATACCTCGACTTGAAGCCGAAACCGCTCGGCCCGAAGTTCGACACGATCGCGAAGCCGTGCACGCTGACGGTGCGTGGCACCGCCGGAACCTCGGGCACGGTCGATTGCCCCGTCCTGAAGTCGCAGACCGGCCTGCAGGTCGCGTGGCACTGGGAATGGGAGCTCGTCTGATGCCGCCGCTGCGGACGCTTGACGAGGGCATCATCCAGATCGACACGCAGATGGTCGGGCTGGACGAGACGGTCGCGGCATTCTTCGTCCCGGGCGAACGGCCCGCCGTCATCGAGACCGGGCCCGCGACCGTCGCCGCGAACCTCACCGCGGGGCTCGATGCGATCGGGGTTCCGCGCGAAGACGTCGCGTACTTCGTGATGAGCCACATCCACCTCGATCATGCGGGCGGCGCCGGCGACCTCATGGAGGCGTTCCCGAACGCGACCGTGGTCGTCCACATCGAGGGCGCGCGCCACATGATCGACCCGACCAAGCTGATGGCGAGCGCGTACCGGGTCTTCGGCGAGGCGCTGGAC
>JBKJXT010000251.1:0-8849 GCA_046716205.1 Actinomycetota bacterium | reverse complement strand
GCGGGCCATTTTCGATCAGGAGTGTGCATGGGTTCCATCGTCAAGAAGCGCCGCAAGAAGATGCGCAAACACAAACACAAGAAGCTGCTGAAGAAGACTCGCTGGCAGCGCCGGCAGAAGTCCTAAGCGCGCGCGCCCGTGGCGCTCTCCTTCAGATTCGTCACGTTCCTCTCCGACTATGGACTCGAAGACGAGTTCGTAGGCGTCTGTCGTGGTGTCATCAAGCGGTTCGCGCCTGAGGTCGAGATCCTCGACATCGCCCACGGGATCCCCCCGCAGGACATCGCGGCGGGTGCGACGGTGCTCGCGCAAGCGGTCCGATACATGCCGCCCGCGGTACACCTCGCCGTCGTCGATCCAGGCGTCGGCACGAAGCGGCGCGCCGTGGTGGTCGGAACCGCCACCGGCCCGCCGTTGATCGGGCCCGACAACGGTCTGCTCTGGCTCGCGGCTGAGGCGCTCGGCGGCGCGACGCAGGCCTTCGAGATCTCGAACCGGTCGCTGTATCTCGACCCGCCGAGCCAGACCTTCAACGGGCGCGACATCTTCTCGCCGATCGCCGCCCGGCTCGCACTGGGCATGCCGCCTGAAGAGGTCGGCGCAGCGGTGGACGTCGCCTCGCTGACGCAACTGCGGCTGCCCGAGCCCCAGGTGGACGACGACCACATCCACGCGCGGATCGCGCAGGCCGACCACTTCGGCAATCTCCAGCTCAACGTCCATCGCCAGGAGCTTGAGGGGATCGGAGTGTTGCTGGGCGATGCGGTCGAGGTTCGGGTCGGTGGCCGCTCATTCAACGCGTCGTACGGCTCCGCGTTCAGCGAGGTGCCGATCGGAACGCTGGTGTTGCTAGAGGACTCCTACCGCTGGATCACGCTGGCGATGAACCAAGGCAGCGCGCGCGCGTCGCTGGAAGCGCGGCGCGGCGATCCCGTGATCCTCGCGCGCAAGCACCAGATCGCGCCTCTGATCGCGCGTTGAGGCTGCTGCCTCCCGCGACTATCCTCTGCCCCAAGCTCGCTGAAAGGACACGATGGCGAAGCAGCGCGTACTGATCACCGGCATCTCGCGCTTCCTGGGCGGACGTCTCGCCCAGCGGCTCGAGCAAGACCCAGAGGTCGGCGAGATCTTCGGCGTCGATCTCGAGGAACCCACGGTCGAGCTCAAACGCACCGAGTTCGTGCGCGCCGACATCCGCAACCCGCTTATCGTGAAGGGGCTGCTGGCGACCGAGGTGGACACGCTCGTCCACGCCGCGGTGATCGCGACGCCGGCGCGCGCCGGCGGCCGTGCGCAGATGAAAGAGATCAACGTGATCGGCACGATGCAGCTGTTCGCTGCGTGTCAGAAGGCCGAGAAGCTCAAGCGCGTCGTGATGAAGTCGACCACCGCGATCTATGGCTCCGAGGCGAATGATCCGGCGATCTTCTCAGAAGACCAAGGCCCGACCTCGCAGCCCAAGACCGGGTACGCGAAGGACGCGTGGGAGGTCGAGAACTACGCACGCTCGTTCGGGCGTCGCCGTCGCGACATCACGCTGACGATCCTTCGTTTCGCTAACTTCATCGGGCCCTACATCGACACCCCGCTCACGCGCTACCTCTCGTTGCCTCTGGTCCCCACGGCGCTCGGGTTCGATCCTCGCTTGCAGTTCCTCCACGAGGAGGACGCGATCGAGATCCTGTATCGGGCCTCGACGATCGACAGCCCGGGGACGTTCAACGCATCCGGCGACGGGATCGTCTACCTGTCACAGGCGATCCGGATGGCCGGCAAGGTCGGACTTCCGGTGTTCCTTCCGCTGATGGGGATGGTCGCAGGCGCGGTGCGCAAGACGGGACTCGTGGACTTCTCGCCCGAGCAACTGAGCTTCTTGCTGTACGGGCGCGTCGGCGACGTGCACCGCCTCAAGACGGAGTTCGGCTACACACCTCGCTATAACACCGTCGAGGCGCTGCGGGACTTCATCGCGAAGCGCAAGCTCGCAAAGGTCTTCAGCGAAGAGCAAGCCGAGCAGTGGGAGAAGGATCTCTACGACTTCCTCGCTCGCCGCCGCGGCGCGAAGAGAGTCACGGAAGGAACGCCCTGATGGCAGACGCGCAAGTCATCCCGATCGACCGCTCGAGCGCGCCCGACCGGTGTCGCGGGCGGACGGCCGACGGGCGCGCCTGTCGCAACCGCGCGCTCGCATCGGGGTACTGCAAGCGTCACGAACCCGCCGCGCTGCTGACCCACGTGACGCCGGAGCGATCGTCGTTCGAGGTCGAGTTGGAGCGCATCCTCGCGTTCCTGCGCCGGCGGGTGACCGGCGGCTACACGACCGACGACTTCGGCCTGGACGTAGACCTGACAGAGAACGTGCTGTTGCCGATCATGCGTCCGTTGTTCGAGCGGTGGTGGCGCGTGGAACAGCGAGGGCTCGAGAACGTTCCGGCCGAGGGCGGCGCGTTGCTGGTGGCGAACCACTCGGGGACGCTGCCGTGGGACGCCATCATGATGAAGGTGGGGATCTACGAAGGCGTCGGGCGCCACTGCAGGCTGCTGGCCGCCGACCTTCCATTCCGGATGCCCTTCGTGGGCGAGCTGGCGCGCAAGAGCGGCAATACGCTCGCCTGCGTCGAGGACACGACGCGGATGCTCGACGCCGGTGAGATCCTCGGCGTGTTCCCCGAGGGCTACAAAGGCATCGGCAAGCCCTTCCGCGAGCGTTACAAGCTGCAGCGGTTCGGGCGCGGTGGCTTCGTCGAGGTTGCGCTGAGGACGGGCGCTCCCATCATCCCGGTCTCGATCATCGGCGCCGAGGAGATCTATCCGATGATCGCCAACCTCAAGCCGCTGGCGCGGCTGCTCGGGCTGCCCTACTTCCCGGTCACACCGACGTTCCCATGGCTCGGCGCGCTCGGCGCGCTGCCGTTGCCGTCGCGTTGGATCATCGAATACGGCGAACCCATCGCGACCGCGCCCTTCACCCCCGACGCGGCGCTCGACCCGATGTTCGTCTTCAACCTCACCGATCAGATCCGCGAGGGCATCCAGCAGATGCTCTACAAGAACCTGATGACGCGGCGAAGCGTGTTCGTCTAACCACGAACGCATGCGAAAGGGCGGCCCGTAGGCCGCCCTTTCAAGTTGCGTGGTGAGTTACTTCGCCATCCCGAACTTCCGGACCACCAGCGCGAGGCCGATGAGTCCGAAGGCCGCGAGGAACGGCGTGCCGACACCGGTGCGCGAGCGCGGGGTCGGGAAGCGGCGGTCGAGCACGTTGCTGGCGATCGACACCGCGGAGTTCGCCTCGGGGAGGTCGATCTGCAGACGGACCCCGGTCTTCACGTACTTGGCGAACTGCGGGACCGTCTGGCCGGGCAGCGTGAACATCGAGTCGAGGACCGGGATCTGCGGCTCGACGACCAGGGAGAGCGTGCCTGCTGCCGCGTTGGCGAACATGCCCTTCGGGTCGACGTTGCGGCTGGTGCCGAAGAATGTCGGCTGGATCCCGGCGATGTTGCGGACCAGTTCGATCGAGTTGATCAGGTCCTCTGCCTTGTTCTTGTCGAGCCCGTTCTTGGCGGCGGCGGCGCGGATGGCCTCCTGCAGCTTCTTCGGGTTCGCGATGGCGTCGATGTCGGCGTTGTCGATGTCCACACCCAGCAGACCACCGAGGTTCAGGCCGACGACCTGGGAGTCGGCGGTGCTGCTGGCGGCACCCTTGACGCCGTTCGCGTAGCTGTCGGCATCGATCCCGACCGCCTTGATGCTCGCCCAGCCGCCGAGGATCTCGACGTCGGTGACCTTGGAGGACGCGAGGGCCTGCAGGCCCTTGACGCCGTTCACGCTCTTGGTGAACACGTCGGCCTTGCCGGCGAGAACCGTGAGGTTCGCGAGCGCGACCTTGGAGAGGTCTGGCAGGTCGTTGATCGTGCCGAGCGTGATCAGCTTGTCGAGCTCAGCCTTGATCTCGGGAGCGTTGTCTTCCAGCGTCGAGGCGATGGATTTCTCGAGCGTGGAGAGCGCGCCGTTGACCGGCGGAAGCACCGTCGTGTTGATCGTGGTGGTCAGCTGGCGGAGCGCGTCACCGACGGCCGAGAGCTGCTGGCCGGGAGCGATGAGCGAGCCGAGGCTGATGTTTGCCTCCGCGAGCCCACTGTTGTTGGTGGTGCTGAGCAGGCTCTTGGTGACCGACTCGGCACCAGCGATCTTGACGTGGCCAAGCCCCGCCGGCAGATCGGTGTCGATCAGCTCGACCGAGTCACCCTTGACGCAGCCGCTCGTCGAGCAGGAGCTCGAGACCGACCGCGTGAGGTCGCCGGCAACCGGCAGGACGCCGGTGATGGCCGTCGCGAAGCCGCCGGAGCGGTTCGGGACGCCCTTGATGTTGTGGAGCACCTCGCCGTAGAGAACGGAGATCTTCTCGTCGAGCGTGATGCTGGTGCCGTCGCTCGGGAGCGAGCTGGTCGGCACGCCGAGCTCAGCCAACGTGGCCTTGAGGCCGTTGACGCTCGGAAGTGTCAGCCGGACGCGAAGGGCCTGAGAATCGGCCTTCCCGCTCAGCGAAACCGGAAGTCCGGTGCCGGCGGCGTTCGCCGAACCCGTGACCGCCAGCATGCCGATCGCGACGGCGAGAATCGCCGTGGACCGACGTACTGTGGCGTTTACCTTGCGCATGTTGCCCCCTCCTGGTACTTGCCGCTGCCCGGACCTTTTGTGTTCACTGTGCGTATTCTTTGACCGCGCCTCGTGTTCCTCTAGGACAATTGTGAAAGTTTCCACGACGGCGATGAGACGCACTTCAGAAACGCGCACAGTGCTCGATGTTGCTGACTTAACGAAGAAGCGCCGACCCAGGTAACGGGCAGTATGCCACTTTTCTTAAGAATGCCGGAAGAGGATGCGTAGACAAATAGGACTACAGTCCTCGGATCTACGTAGAGTCCGGAGAAAGCGCGGGAAAACGAGGGAAACGTCGCGCTAACAGGGTGAGCAGCGATCGAACGCCCCGCTACGGGAGCGTGATCGGGGGAAGCGTCGGCAGCGTCCCCCCGGACGGCGGCGCAGGGAGCGGGTCAGTCAGATCGTCGATGAGGTCGTCGATCGGGTCGGTGACCTGATCGTCGGTGTCGTCACCGGGGAGGAGGTCCGGGATGTCGTCGGTGTTCTCCGGCGGCTCAGGCGTCGGGTCGGGGTCCGGATCCGGGTTCGGGTCGTCGTCGCCGGGGCCCGGGTTGTTGCTGTTGCCGTCGTTGTTGGAGCCAGAGCCCGTCGGGGTCCGGCCGGTGCCGCGGTCGCACGCGCAGCCGGGCGCGGTGCTGGCCGCCGGCTTGCCTGCGGACGGGACCCCACTGCTTTCGAGCGGGTTAGACGAGCATTCACACCCGGCGAGCACGTCTTCCACCCGGAGCTCGAGGCGCTCCAAGGCGTCGAGCGAGTCCTGCACCGCGGGCTGCGCGCCAGCGGGCATCAGTGGCGCCAGGTGCTTGAGATCCTGCGCCTGCACCTGTGCGAAGCGGCGGACGTGACCGAGCCGCTCCGAGGAGATGCGCTCGGCGATGTATTCCTCGACGAGGATGGTCGAACCGAGGATCGTCAGACGATCCATCTCGTCGATGGTGGTGGTGTAAAGCGCCTGCTCGGTCTCACTGCGCTCCGTCAAGGAGCGGAGCTCCCCAAGACGGACCGCGGCGAAGTCGAGGAGCCGCTCGCCTTCGGTCGCGCCTGCGACCACGACGAGCTGCGCGGATTCACGGAAACGCTTGACGCCGTAGAGCGTGTCGCCCGGCAGCGCAGCGCCGGAGGCTGCCATGGCCGCGCTGGAACCCGCGAGGACGGCGGCGGTCATGCCGCCGGCGACGAGGCCGCGCAGGCTGCGACGCATCCGATCGTTGAGGGCTGCGACGCGAGCGCCCACGCGACCGGTGAGGGTCTCGGGCGTCGCGGCCTCGGCGATCAGACGGGCGCGGAGCTGGTAGCGGAAGTTTGGGTCGGGCAGCGGCAGGCGCGCCGGTTCGAGCGCGGATGCGACCGAGACCAGGGCTCTCGCCTCGGCCGGTGCCTCCAGCAACATGCCGTCCAATGCGGCGGCGAAGAGTTCTTCGGGAGACTCGGAAGCCTGGGCGAGCAACTGGCTGCGCAACCGCGCCTTGAACTGCGAAGATGGGGCTGCCGGCTCGGCGCGCAAGGCGCCCGCAAGCTTGGCGAGCTGCTCAGCCTGCGGCGAAGCCCCCCGGGGGCTGTTGCCCTCCAGGAGGTCTTGGAACACCTGTTCGGCCGATCTGCGCTCTGCCATCGTCTAGTGCAACGACTCAACGCCCGGATTGGTAATGCTGTACCGAGGGGTGGTCTTTCGGGTGATTCGAAACGACTAGGGTCCTAGTCACCGTCTACCACCACCAACTTGTACAAAGCCTTCACGGCACGGTACTGCAGGGCTTTGATCGCGCCCTCCGACTTGTCCATGGCCGCCGCCGACTCGGCGACGGAGTAGCCCTGGATGAAACGCCAGTAGATGACTTCTTGCTGTTCGTTGCCTAGCTGTTGGATCGCGCGGTACAGGTCTTGCTGCGAAACCCGGGATAGCGCCGCGTCCTCGGGGTCAACGACCCCTTCACGCGTGGACTCACCCGGGTCGGCGCCCACGACCTCGAGCCGGAACCGTCCCGACTTGAAGTGGTCGAGCACGAGGTTGCGCGCGATGGTGACGAACCAGGCACCAACGTCGCGACCTTGCCAGGTGAAGCCCTTGATCTTGCGCAACGCCCGCACGAAGACCTCTGAGGTGATGTCTTCAGCGAGCGCATTGTCACCGCTCACGCGGTACAGCACGAATCGGTACACACGGTCGACGTAGCGATCGTAGAGGGACGCGAATGCCTCGGGGGAGCCGTCTCGCGCCGCTTCGACGAGCGCGATGACATCGTCATCGCCGGCCGCGACGTTAGAGTGCCCGAGGGCAGGAACCGCTTCCACGCTCATCTCGGTCGTTAAATCGACCGTTCCCTCCGCGTGGTTGATAGTCCGTTGTGGCCCCAGCGCCATAGCTAACCTTTGCCCCTACTGATCCATGATCAGCTGGAACAGCACCGCCACAACCAAGGCCGCCAGCAGCCCGGTGAGCAACAGCGCCGTTCCTCTCCGCATCTGTGCCAGAAGGATACGACCGTCGTCCGTAAACGGCCACGGGTCAGAAGTCCCTCACAGGCCGTAAGAAAAGTATGCTTTCTACGCCAATGGAACGAACACTCCTCTGTGGTGGCATAGCCATCACCGCGAACCTGCCCGACGACACCCGGGTCCTGTCCGCGCCACCCTCGTTGCCGGCACTCGCCGACCCGGAGGCGGCGGTGCGTGAGGCCCTGCGCGCGCCGATCGCGCAGGAGCCCTTGTCGAGCCTCGTCGGGCCTTCCTCCAAGGTGACGATCGCGTTCGACGACCTCACCCTTCCGGTGCTTCCGATGGCCCCGCCCGACTTCAGGCTGACCGTGATCGGGGTGCTGCTGGAGACGTTGCATGCGGCCGGCGTGAAGCCCGAGAACGTCCGGCTGCTGGTCGCGAACGCCCTGCACCGGCAGTGGACGCGGTCAGAGCTCTCGACCGTGTTGGGTCCGTTGCTGTCCCTGCTTCCGCCGCAGCGACTCACCAACCACGATGCCTGCGACCCCGACCAGCTGGTGTTCCTCGGCGAGACCGACCGTGGTTTCGAGGTTGAGGTGTCCAAGGCCGTCACCGACTCCGACCAGCTGATCTACGTGAACTGCACGCCCTCGCCGATGAACGGCGGGTGGAAGTCGATCGTGGTTGGGCTGTCGTCGTTCCGCTCGATCCGCCACCATCACCGCCCGTTCCCCTTCGCCCGGGGGCACTCGATCATGGACCCAGAGCGCAGCGCGTTCCAACGGCTGCTGGCGGAGATGGGCGCGCTCGTCGAGTCCGATCTTGCTGCGAAGGGTCGGCGCCTGTTCTCTGTCGAGACCGTCCTGACCAACGAGATCCCGAGCCGCATGGCGGCCGTGTTCGCGGGCCATCCGCCGGAGACCCACCGCGAGACCTTGGCCGTCCTCGCGAGCCAGCAGCGGCTCGAGGTCGACGGGCAGGCCGACATCGGGATCTGGGGCCTGCCGGACCGCGACCCGTACTCGGCGCTGTCGCGGATCAACCCGATCCTCGTTGCGAACCTGGCGTGCTCGTACGCATTCGGTCTGTATTCGGGACGTCCGGTGATCCGAGAAGGCGGCGTTGCGATCTTCGCCAACCCGGTCGAGACGACCTTCGGGCGCCATCACCGCTCCTACCCCGAGCTGTTCAACGAGATCCTTCCGCGCACGACCGACCCGTTCGCGATCTGGGACGAATACGCCGAGGACTTCGCGCATCGCCCGGAGTACGTGTACGCCTACCGCCGGCAGTTCTCGTTCCACGGCGCGCATCCGTTGTTCCTGTGGGGCCAGACCGCGTTCGCGCGCCGGCACCTTTCGCGCATCATCTTCTGCGGCGGCAAGGACCCCGAGCCGGTCGAGCGGATGGGGTTCACCTGGGCTGCCGGGGTAGAGGAGGCGCTGCGCATGGCGCGCGGAGACCTCGGTGGCGACCCGTCGATCACGCTGATGGACGTGCCGCCGGTATTCATCCCCGACGTGCGCGTTGCCGGGGGATGATCCGGGCGCTCCGCCCAAAGTCGGAACAATCGGCACCAGGGGAAGAGACGAACTTCCAGGAGCAGGTAACCGATGGGGTCGTTGCGTAGTTATCTCATCGAGGCCCCGCGCCAAAAGTGTTGTGGCTCCAGGTATGAAGCCCGAGCGGCGAGGGATGAAGAGCAAGGCAACTGCGCGGTCCTCGCAGGATCTACAAGCTTGAGC
>JBKJXT010000250.1:0-6089 GCA_046716205.1 Actinomycetota bacterium | reverse complement strand
ACCGCGCACGTGCCAGATCACGCTGGTCGGCCGCGCCGGCTAGTAGGACGTTCGCCCCAGCCCGGATAGTGCAGGTGCCGTAGCCAAGTTGGGCGATTCGTGCCTATCCCCTAGCCCTCCGCACGCGGAGAATGCGCGTAGTTCAAAGTCTGGGGGGTGGCGCCGAGATCGCAGGGTCTCGACCGCCACTCAGCGAGCCGGTGACGAGAAGACCTCTACGTCGGAGCATGTCATCGGCCCGCTGACTGGTGGAATCAACCCTCAACGTCGCAGCATGCATCGCAGCTAGAGGTTCCAGGTGACGATGCTTGGGGCAAGGCCCAGTGACGAAGCCGGGTCGACCCACGGGCGAAGGGGCCTGGCTCTCTCCTCAGGACGCGCCCGCTAACAGTGGGCGCGTTCTGCTTACCGCTTCGAGAACGACAGCCCGTCCGGCCCCGCGTCCACGACGAGCTTGTCGCCCTCGACGAACTCGCCCTGCAGCAGCCTCAGCGCAAGCGCATCGGAGATCTCGCGCTGTAAGAGCCGCTTCAGCGGGCGCGCGCCGTAGGCAGGGTCGAATCCGCGCTCGGCGAGGTAGTCGAGCGCGCCGTCACTCAGCTCGAGGCTGATGCCACGATCGTGCAACCGCCGCTGCACGGCGCGCGCTTGGATCACCACGATGCGCCGGAGGTCGTCTCGCTCCAGGCGGTGGAAGATCAGCAGGTCGTCGACGCGGTTGAGGAACTCCGGGCGGAAGTGCGCCCGCATCTCCGCCATGACCTGCTCACGCATCACCTCCGGCGACTGCGTCAGGTCCATGATCGCCGGTGAGCCGATGTTGGACGTCATGATCACGATCGTGTTGCGGAAGTCGACCGTGCGCCCTTGCCCGTCGGTGAGCCGTCCGTCGTCCAGCACCTGCAGCAGCACGTTGAAAACGTCGGGGTGTGCCTTCTCGATCTCGTCCAGCAGCAACACCGAGTACGGGCGACGGCGAACGACCTCGGTAAGCTGCCCGCCTTCGTCGTAGCCGACGTAGCCAGGGCGCGCGCCGATGAGACGAGAAACCGTGTGGCGTTCTTGGTACTCGCTCATGTCGATGCGGACCAGCGCGCCCTCGTCGTCGAACAAGAACTCCGCCAGCGCGCGCGCCAGCTCGGTCTTTCCGACGCCGGTCGGCCCGAGAAAGATGAACGATCCGATCGGGCGGTTCGGGTCCGACAGTCCGCTGCGCGCGCGCCTGATCGCGTTCGAAACCGCTTCGATCGCTTCGTCCTGACCGACCACGCGCTCGTGCAGGTTCTGTTCCATGTGCACGAGCTTGGCGACCTCGCCCTCGATGAGCTTGGCGACCGGCACGCCGGTCCACGTGGAGACGACCTCGGCGACGTCCTCCTCGTCCACCTCTTCCTTGAGGTAGCGATGCCCGCTCTCGGCGAGTGCGTCGAAGGCGCGCGTCGCCTCTTCGAGCTCCTTGTTGAGCGAGATCAGATCGCCGTAGCGCAGTGCCGCCGCACGCTCCAGATCGCCGTCGCGCTCCGCGATCTCGGCGGCCGAGCGCGTCTCTTCGATCGTGGTCTTGAGGGTGCGGATGCGGTTGACCGCGTCCTTCTCCTGCAGCCAGTGCGCCTTCATCTCGCCGCTGCGCTCCTGAAGCTCCGCGATGTCGGACTCGAGCTTCGCGAGGCGCTCCTGCGATGCGGCGTCGGTTTCTTTGCGCATCGCGGCGCGCTCGATCTCCATCCGCACCAGGGACCGCTCGACCTCGTCGAGCTCGGTCGGCATCGAGTCCATCTCGATGCGCAACCGGCTGGCTGCCTCGTCGACAAGATCGATCGCCTTGTCCGGCAGGAACCGACCCGTGACGTAGCGCGACGAGAGCAACGCCGCAGCGACCAGCGCGGCGTCGGTGATCCGAACCCCGTGGTGGACCTCGTAGCGCTCCTTCAGGCCACGCAGGATCGCGATCGTGTCGGGGACGCTCGGCTCGCCGACGATCACCGGTTGGAACCGACGCTCCAATGCCGCGTCCTTCTCGATGTGCTTGCGGTACTCGTCCAGCGTCGTCGCGCCGACCAGGCGCAGCTCGCCGCGCGCGAGCATCGGCTTGATCAGGTTCCCGGCGTCCATCGCGCCCTCTGCGGCGCCGGCGCCGACGAGGGTGTGCAGCTCGTCGAGGAAGGTGATGATCTGGCCTTCGGATGCGGTGATCTCGGTGAGGACGGCCTTGAGCCGCTCCTCGAACTCGCCGCGGTACTTCGCGCCGGCGACCAGCGACCCGAGGTCGAGTGCCACGACACGCTTGTTCTTCAAGCCTTCCGGGATGTCGCCGGACACGATGCGCTGCGCCAGGCCTTCCACGATCGCGGTCTTGCCCACGCCCGGCTCTCCGATCAACACGGGGTTGTTCTTCGTGCGCCGCGAGAGCACCTGGATCACGCGCCGCACCTCGTCGTCGCGGCCGATCACGGGATCGAGCTTCCCGCGGCGCGCGAGCTCGGTCAGGTCCCGCGAATACTTGTCGAGCGCCTGGTAGGTGCCTTCGGGTTCCTGCGAGGTAACGCGCTGGGTTCCCCGGACGTCCACGAGGACCTTCAGTACCGCGTCGCGCGTGATCGCTTGCTCGGTGAGCAAGGTCGCAACGGCGCCGCTGACGTCGGTCAGCGCGAGCAAGATGTGCTCGGTCGAGACGTACTCGTCGGTGAGGGTCCGAGCTTCTTCCTCGGCGCGCTCCAGCACCCGCACCAACACCGGCGACGCGACCGAGGACGCATCGCCTCCCTCAACGCGCACCCGCGGGATGCGGTCGAGCAGCTCTTCGGTCCGGTCACGAAGCACGCGCGGCTGCGCGCCGAGCTTCTGGACGACCGGCCACACCACTCCCTCGGGGTCGCCGAGCAGCGCGTGCAACAGGTGCTCGGGCTCGACCTGCTGATGCGAACGGTCGGCCGCGAGCTTCTGGGCGGCGATCACCGCCTTCTGGGACTTGAGCGTGAAGCGGTCCAGGTTCATCAAGCGTCCTTCGAGAACGGAGCCATCACATCCGCGATGCGCGCGAGCGCGGTGGGCTGCATCCGGGTCTCGATCGTGTGGCGCAGCGACTCGGTCTCGGCGCGCGCCCGGTCCAGACGCGCCTGCATCTCTTCCATCTGCCGCTGCATCGACATGAACATCTCGACGCCGGCCAGGTTCATGCCGTGCTGTTGCGTCAGCGTCTGGATCATGCGGACGTGGTCGATGTCGCGCGGCGAGTACCGGCGTGCGCGGCCCTCGGTGCGCGCCGGGCGCAGCAAGCCCTTGCGCTCGTACATGCGCAAGGTCTGCGGGTGCACGCCGGCGAGCTCGCTCGCGACCGAGATCACGTACAGCGCGCGATCGCGATCGTCGGTGATGCGAGGTGCGGTCTTCGGGGTTGGGATCTTCTCAGCCATGGCTGCCCTCCATCGCAGCGAGCTGCTCGATCAGCTTGCGCTCTTCCTTCGAAAGTTTCGTGGGCACGGCGACCGTCACGGTGACGAGCAGGTCGCCGGCGCCCTTGGGACCCGGCACGCCGCGTCCGCGGACGCGGAACGTCCGGCCCGACTGCGTCCCGGACGGCACCTTCAGCGTTACGCTCGAATCCAGCGTGGGCACCTCGACCTTGCCGCCGAGCGCCACCACCGCGAACGACACCGGCTGCTCGAGCGTGAGGTCGCGTCCCCGGCGGCCGAACCGCTCGTGCGGCTCAACGTGTACCACGACGTAGAGATCGCCACGCTCGCCGCCGGCCGATCCGCCGCGACCGCGCACACGGATGCGCGCGCCGTCGCTGACGCCGGGCGGAACCTTCACCTTGAACTCGTCGGAACCGACGCGCACCGGCAGCGTCACGCCGTCGATCGCGTCGCTGAACGAGATGCGAACGGCGGTCTCGACGTCGTCGCCGCGGCGCGGACCGCGTGCGCGCCCACCGAACACGCCGCCGAACAACTCCTCGATGTCGAAGGGCAGATCGCCGACGTTGACGCGGCTCTGCCACCCGGCACCCGGCGCGCCGCCGGCGTAGCCACGCTTCATGGCGCGAACCTGGTCGTACTCCTGTCGCTTCGCGTCGTCGCTCAGGACGTCGTGGGCCTCCGACACGTCCTTGAACTTCTCTTCCGACGCTTTGTCGCCAGGGTTGCGGTCGGGGTGGTACTGACCGGCCAGCTTCTTGTACGCGCGCTTGATCTCCTCAGCCGATGCCGTTTCACGGACACCCAGCGCCGAGTAGAAGTCCTTCTCGAACCATGCGCGCGATCCGTTCAACCCTTGGTTCCCACCTTCACCATCGCGGGGCGGATGACGCGACCGGCGAACCGATACCCGGTGCGCATCTCCTCCACCACGATCTCGTCTCCGTCTCCGTCGTCGGCGTGCATCACCGCGTCGTGCTCGGTCGGATCGAAGGGCTTGTTCACCGCATCGATCTTCTCGAGACCTTCCTTGCGCAACACGTCCACCAGCTCGCCGTAGACCATCTCGACACCCCGCACCATGGACTCGTAGTCCTTTGTGCGATCGGCGGCCATCAGCGCGAGCTCGAAGTTGTCCAGGATCGGGAGCAGTCGCTCGACCACCGAGGCGGCCGCTCGCTCGATCAGTTGCGTCTGGTCCTTCACCATGCGCTTGCGGAAGTTCTCGAACTCGGCCTTGAGCCTTTGCAGATCGTCGAGGTACCCGGCCGTTTCGGCGCGCGCCTGCTCCAGTACGGCCTCCGCGTCCGGTTCCTCAGAAACGACGACGCCCTCGACAACCTCGTCGGCCATCTGCGGCGCTGCGGAGGGCGTCCGCTTGTCGGTGACGCGCACCTTTATCTCTTCGTTCCCGTCGTTCACGCACTCTCACCCTCGTCCACGATCTCGGCATCGACGACGTCATCCGGCGAGCCCTGCTGCGGCTCGCCTGTGGACGCGCCGCCCTGCTGCGCGTTCTGATGCAAGACGGTGCCGACCCGCTGCAACGTCGCCGACAGGGTGTCCGACGAGTTGCGCACGGCTGCGATGTCGGTGCCACCGAGCGCTTCCTTCACCGCGGCGATGTTCTTCTCGAGCTCTTCGGTGTCCGAGCCTGCGATCTTGTCGCCTGCTTCGCCGATCAGCTTCTCGGCCTGGTAGGCGAGATTGTCGGCGAGGTTGCGCGACTCAGCCTCGGCACGGCGCTCCTTGTCCTCGCTCGCGAACTTCTCGGCGTCGCGCACCATGCGATCGATCTCGTCGCGCGACATCGCCGTCCCGCCCGTGATCGTCATCGCCTGCTGCTTGCCGGTCGCGAGGTCCTTCGCCGACACGTTCACGATGCCGTTGGCGTCGATGTCGAAGGTGACCTCGATCTGCGGCATGCCGCGCGGCGCTGGCGGGATCCCCATCAGCTGGAACTTGCCGAGCGAGCGAACCGCGGCCGACGACGCCATCTCGCCTTCACCCTGCAGCATGTGGACCTCGACGGAGGTCTGGTGGTCCGCAGCGGTCGAGAAGATCTCGCTCTTGCGGGTCGGGATCGTCGTGTTGCGCTCGATCAGCTTCGTGAACACGCTGCCGAGCGTCTCGATACCCAGCGTCAACGGCGTCACGTCCAGCAGCAGCACATCCTTGACCTCGCCCTTGAGGACGCCGGCCTGGATCGCAGCCCCGATCGCGACGACCTCGTCCGGGTTCACGCCCTTGTGCGGGTCCTTGCCGCCGGTGAGCTTGCGAACGAGCCCCTGGATCATCGGCATGCGGGTCGAGCCGCCGACCAGGATGACGTGGTCGATCTTGGAGACCTCGATGCCGGCGTCCTTGACCGCGAGCTCGAACGGCGAGCGGCAGCGATCCACGAGATCTGCGGTCATGCGCTCGAACTCGGCGCGCGTGAGCGTCTCTTCGAGGTGCAGCGGCCCTTCGGCCGTCGCGGTGATGAACGGCAGGTTGATCGTCGCCTCGGTCACCTGCGACAGCTCGATCTTGGCCTTCTCAGCAGCCTCCTTGAGGCGCTGCGTTGCCATGCGGTCCTTGGCGAGGTCGAAACCGTGCTTGTTCTTGAACTGGGTGACGAGCCAGTCGATCACGCGCTGGTCCCAGTCGTCACCGCCCAGATGCGTGTCGCCG
>JBKJXT010000249.1:0-8499 GCA_046716205.1 Actinomycetota bacterium | reverse complement strand
ATCTCCAGCGGCGCGACGTCCAGGTCGACGCTGTCGAG
Organism: Actinomycetota bacterium; assembly: GCA_046716205.1. Classification (GTDB taxonomy): domain Bacteria; phylum Actinomycetota; class AC-67; order AC-67; family AC-67; genus JBKJXT01. The sequence continues at coordinate 8,461 of JBKJXT010000249.1, read as the reverse complement.
GGCGCGCAGTCCGCCGAAGGAGATGCCGAGCCCTCGCGCCGCGAGCGCTGCGTGCTGCGGGGCCGGCTCGCTCACGCCCGCGCCGTCTCGTCGGGGTTTTCGCCGCGCACGCTCAACGTCCCGAGTGCGATCAGCCCGCCGGCGATCATCAATGCGACCTGGTTCTTGTCGAACGTCGGCCGGATGATCTTCAGCCCGCGCGCCGGCACCAGGGTGGCGATCGCGCCGGACGCCAGAGCACCGATCGACAACGCGGCGCGCACGAGCATGTGGACGGCAGCCATGACGCGACCACGATGCAGGTCGTCGCTGCGCGCCTGCACCGCGCTCATCGCCACGATCAGGGCGGTCGAGAACGCGGTGCCGAACACCAGCGCCGCGAGATACCCGACGGTGAGCCACGGGAACACGCCCATGAACACCAGGACGCTCCCCATCACGAACAAGGTGATGCGCACCATCCAGGCGACGCCGCCGGGCGGTTTCATCTGTGAGACCAGGAATCCCAGCACCATGCCGCCGCCGAAGATCCCCATCAGCCATCCGAACTCGACGGAACCACCGCCGAGCGTCTGGTTCACGTACCCGACCCCGAGTGAGAACAGCACGCCACCCCCCAGCATGGCTACCGTGACCGCATAGGCGAGTCCGCGGAGGAACGGGCGCGAAGCGATGTAGCGCGCGCCCGCCTTCGCGGCGTCGAGCATGTGTTCGTCGGCGAGCGCGACCCGATCCGTCGTCTGCGGGATCGTCATCCGCATGATGAAGAACGCCGACACGAGGAACGTCAGCGCGTCGAAGAAGAGCGCGAACGTCCACGGGTGTGCGCGGAACATGCTCGCGGCGGGCCACGATCCCACGTAGTGAGCGCCGACCCACGCGAGACCGGCGAAGATCGGTCCCGACAGCGGGATCCCACCGAAGGAGGATCCCATCACCAACGCGTTCGCCGCCTCCAGGCGGTGAGCGGGAACGAGGTTCGGCACGCTGGCATCGCGCGCCGGCAGGAACACGAGGCTGAAGCACTCGTGGACGAACGCGATCACGTAGAGCGCGCCGAGTTTCGGGACGAACGGCACGATGAGAAGGACGCCGCAGCGTGCGACGTCGCTGGCGATCATGATCCGCTTCCGGTCAAAGCGATCGGAGAGCACGCCACCGATCGGTGTTGCGAAGAAGGATGGAAGCAGCCGCAGGATCAGAACGAGCGCGACCGCAGCCGGACGGTCCGGCGCGAGCTGCTGCGCGGCGACGATGAAAGCGAGGGTGCCCACCCAGTCACCCAGCGCCGAGATCCCTTGACCGATGAAAAGGCGCCGGAAATCTGGGATGCGCATGACATCGCCGAACCCGGTGAGCGAGAAGCCGCCACCGATCGCCTGTGAGGGAGAAGGGAGCGCGTGCCTGACGGCCTGCCCCGACTCGGTGTCCGGATGTGGTGGAATAGGGTCTGTCTCGGGCTTCAGCGCATCCGGAGGCTGCGGCTCTCCTAGAGGATCGGGCACCTTGTCAATGTACCCCAGCGATCGTGCATACCCGTCCCGCCGAGGGATGGGCTGACGTTGCGCGCGCTGGTATGGGTGCTGATCGCGTTCGGACTGGGCACCGTGCCGACGCCCTACCTCATCGCTCTCGCCGCCGGACGGCGCGACGTGATCGCGGACATGCGACGTGAAGACTCTCCAGGCGACGCTCATTTCCTCGTCGCGAAACGGATGTCCAAGGCGGCCGGGATCACGGCGATCGTGCTGGACATGGTGAAGGGATTCGCCCCCGCGCTCGTCGCGCGGATCATGGGCGAGCCGCCTGCGACCCTGTCGTGGCTCGGCGCGTCGGCGGTCGTCGGTCATTCCTTCGCGCCGTTCATCCGCAAGGCCGGAGGGCGCGGCCTGACGACCGCCGCCGGCGTGTCACTGGCCATCGTGCCGCGCGCGATGGTCGGCTCGGGGGTGATCGCGATGGTCGGGACGATGACGCGGCGAGGCGGCTTCGGAACCAGCGTCGGCTTCTACCTGCTGCCGCTGTTCGCGATCGTGTTCGGCTACGAGACGCCGTTGGTGTGGATGTGCGTCGCGATCGCCGCCCTGATCATGATGCGGCGTCTCGAAGGGCTCTCCGAGGATCGCCGCGACGGGGTGTCGGTCCCACGTGCGGTGCTTGCGCGCCTGTTGTTCGATCAGCCGAAGGGGGAGACGCCGCTGTGAGCCTGATCGTGCAGAAGTACGGCGGCTCTTCGGTGGCCGACGCAGAGCTCATCAAGAGCGTCGCGCGCCGGGTCGTGGCCACCCGCGACGAAGGCAACGACGTCGTCGTGGTCGTGAGCGCGATGGGCGACACCACCGACGAGCTCATCAACCTCGCCGAGCAGATCTCGCCTGCGCCGCCCGGGCGCGAGATGGACATGCTGTTGACCGCTGGCGAACGCATCTCGATGGCTCTCCTTGCGATGGCGATCGCGGAGCTTGGTCACGAAGCGGTCTCGTTCACCGGTTCGCAGGCCGGGATCATCACCACCACTGAGCACGGGCGCGCCAAGATCAAAGAGGTCCGTGCGACGCGCCTGCGGGAGGCGATCGCTGAGAAGAAGATCGCGATCGTGGCGGGGTTCCAGGGTGTATCTGAAACAGCCGACGTGACGACGCTCGGACGCGGCGGGTCGGACACGACGGCGGTCGCGATCGCGGCGGCGCTCGGCGCGGATCTGTGTGAGATCTACACCGACGTCGACGGCGTCTACACGGCGGATCCTCGCATCGTGGAGGACGCGAAGCTCCTGCACGCGGTGAGCTATGAAGAGATGCTCGAGATGGCGGCGTCCGGCGCGCGCGTGCTGATGGCTCGCTCCGTTGAGTACGCCCGTAACTACAACGTGATCATCCGCGTCGCGTCGTCCTTCAGTGACGCGCGCGGCACATTCGTACGAGAGGAAGATGAACGGATGGAGAAGGCGATCATCTCCGGGGTCACCCACGACATCTCTGAAGCGAAGGTGACCGTGCAAGGTGTCACCGACCGGCCGGGCGTGGCCGCGCGACTGTTCCGCGCGATCGCCGACGAAGGCATCAACGTGGACATGATCGTTCAGAACGTCTCGACGGCGGGCCATACCGACATCTCCTTCACCGTGTCGCGAACCGACATCGACCGGGTGCGCGCGACGCTCGACCCGATCAAGGAGGACCTCGGCTCGCTGGGGGTGGCCTTCGACACCGGGATCGCGAAGGTCTCGCTGATCGGCGCGGGCATGAAGTCCCATCCGGGCGTCGCGGCCGACATGTTCGAGGCGCTCTCGGACGCCGGGGTAAACATCGAGATGATCTCGACCTCCACGATCCGGGTGTCCTGCGTGATCCGAGAGTCCGACACGGCTCGGGCAGTGAAGGTGATCCACGAGAAGTTCTCGCTGCCGGAGGACGCGGTCGCACGCGAGGAACACCCCCACTAGATAGTCGTGCGCGGCCCGCCCGGCGGCTCGGTAGGCTAGGCGCGCGATGAAGACCCCGAAAGTCCCGAACCTTGCCCTGGTCGGCGCGACCGGAGCCGTCGGTCGCGAGATGCTGCGGATCCTCGAGCAGCGCGACGTCCCCTTGCTGGGGCTGCGGCCGATCGCCAGCGCGCGCAGCGCAGGCAAGACCGTATCCTTCCGCGGCGAGGACATCCCCGTCACCGTCATCGGTGACGACGCGTTCAACGACATCGACATGGTCGTGTGGGACGTGCCCGACGAGATCGCGCTTGAATGGGTGCCGCGCGTGCGCGATCGCGCGCTCAACATCGACAAGTCGGCCGCGTTCCGCCTCCACGACGACGTGCCGCTCGTCATCCCAGAGATCAACCCGGGCGACGCGAAGAACCACTCGGGACTCATCTCGAATCCCAACTGCACGATGACGACGCTGATCATGCCGCTCGCGCCCCTTCACCGCGCCGCGACGGCGCGCCGAGTGATCTGCTCGAGCTATCAGTCGGTCAGCGGGGCCGGCGTCGCCGGCGTGGAGGATCTGTACGAGCAGCTCGAGAAGCTGCTGCCCGAGCGCGACGCCGTTCGCAGCGGCACCGTCGAGGTATCCCCGCCGCGAACGTTCACGCACCCGATCGCCTTCAACGTGATCCCGCGCGTCGGCGGCTTCGACGAAACCGGAGGCACCAGCGAGGAGGGCCGCGTCGTCGGTGAGACACGCAAGATCCTCGGCGCGCCGGCGATGGAGATCTTCGCGACCTGCGTGCGCGTACCGACCGTCGTGGGCCACGGCATCAGCGCGTGGATCGAGTTCGAGCGTCACATCGACGCGGCGGAGGCGCGCGCGCTGCTCGCGAGCGCCGAGGGTGTGATCGTCGAAGACGAACCGAGCGCGAACCGCTACCCGACCGCGCTTGCCGCGAGCGGCATCGACAAGGCGATCGTCGGGCGGATCCGCAACGATCCGGAGAACGCCCACGCGCTCGGCTTCTTCTCGCCCTGCGACAACCTCCGCAAGGGCGCAGCCCTCAACGCGATCCAGATCATGGAGCTCGCGGTCGACCAGCACCTGTTCTGATGCTCGCGCCGACGGAGCGCGTCCTGCAGCACCTCCGCGAGAACGCGCCGGACTTCGGGTTGCGACCGGAGAGTTTGCGGGTGGAGCATCTCTACAACCCCGGCGGCAACGTCAACGCGAACTTCCACGCCACCGACGGCGAGCACGCCTGCCATGTGAAACTGGCGCCGGATGCCGACGGACACGCGCAGCCACAACGATGGCGCATCGTTCAGGACATCCTCGAAGCCCGGTACCGTGCGCCCCGCCTGCTGGGCTGGATCGAGCTCTCACCGTGGTCCGGGCCCGTGTTCGAGCATGTGCCCGGCGAGCGCATCGGACCGCTTCCGGCGGAGCGTCTGCCCGACCTCGTCGAACTCGTGGGGGCGATGCACGCGGACGCCGAGCTTTCGGCACGTCTGCCCGGCGCCGGCGCGACGCTGCGGGCGTCCTTCCTCGACTACTTCATCTCCATCTGCCAGAGCGACCTCGATGAGATGACGGCGGCGGGATCCATCCCACCCTTCGTGGCTGAGGCTACGGTCGGTTGGATGGTCGAGGAGGTCGAGGAACTCCGTCGTGTGGCCGATGCGGCGGCCTTCGACGGTCCCGCGGTCGGTGTCGTGCACGGCGACCTGTGGTACGCCAACGTGTTACTCGAACCGGATGCTCTGCACATCGTCGACTGGGACGACATCCATCACGGCGATCCTGCGCGCGACCTCGGGTTGCTCCTGATGGGCCACGACGAGGTGGAGCCCTGGCTCGGAGCCCACGCCGACGACACGGCGTTCCGGGAACGGTTCGCGCTCACGCGGCGCGCGACGATCCTGCTGAACGTCGTGGATCCGCTCTCGGACTGGGCGGAGGCCGATATCGCGCCCGCGCATGCAGAAACCATGCGGTCCAACGCGGAGTCGGTCCATCGATGGGCGCTGGATCTGTATCGAGAGCGTTACGGCTGAGCGCTTAGAAGAAGTCGGATATCCACGGCATCGGGCCGGCGAACATGGCGCTCAGCGCTGCGATCGCTTCGTCACTCGCCTGCAGGCGGCCCAGGCGTGCTTCGGTCCGCGCGTCGTGCAGGCCCGACCAGATGCTTGTCCACGTCTGTACGTCGGCGCGCGCCGCGGGCTCGTCGTCGGTGCGCGCGCACTTCGCCGCGCCTCCGCTGACCTCGATCCGCCACGCTCCCTCGTTGTCGGCGAACATCGGATCGCTGACCCCGATCGTGACGCCGGCCTCGACATGGGTCAGATAGCCGCGTGCCTCGATCGCGCCGGGGACGTCCAGCAGGCGGATCATGTAGCGGAAGCGCCAGTCGACCTCCACCTTGTCTTCGTCGAGCAGGTCGGCCAGCGGCTCGGTCGGCGGTCCATACCACTCGAGGTTGCGACCGGTCGAGCGATGGACCGACGCCAGCGACAACAGCGCGCGCCCCGCGCGGGGCGTGAGCCAGTGCAGATCGCGGCACATCATCGAGGAGCGCCAGTCGTCCTTGCCTCGCTCGAGCGTGTAGAGGATGTAGCCGGTGGCCACGCCGTCCTCGCGCACGATGTAGCGGTACTGGGTGTCCTCGAAGGCGTCGAGCACGCGCTTGTTCCACCACCACTCGTCGCGCTGTAACAGGCCGTTGGTCTGGCGCGCGATCGTGTCGTACACGCCCTTCGCCTCGTCGATCGAGGCGTCCTCCAGCGGCTCCACCTGGAGGTCGGAGCGCTGCGGCAGGATCTCTTGGCGTACCTTCCACGCCGTGCGGACGCCGCCGAACCCGTAACCCACGCTCTTGTAGATCGGCGCGGTGGCGGGATACAGCGTTGAGAGGAGGAAGCCCGAATCACGGAGCTCGCCGAGCGTCTCGCGCATCAGGGCCGTTCCCAGCCCCCGTCCGCGCGACTCGGCAGCGACCGCGACCGAAGCGATACCCGCCGCGCGCAGCGCGCGTCCGCCGAAGTAATGGGCGAAGGGCAGGAAGCGCATCATCGCCGCGACGCGCCCGTCGTCCTCGGCAACACGGATCAGGTCAAGCTGGGGGTCGCTGCGCATCCGGTCCTGCCAGTTGCGGGGGCTGTTGAATGCCTGGGTGTTGAGCGCAACGACACGATCGAGATCGGCTTCGGTCGCGGGACGGATGGTCGCCATGATCGGGCGAGCCTATCGGGATGCGGCCCTCGAGTGAAAAGGATTACCCCCGAAGGCGTAGCGGCGAGGGAGTACTCGGGATCAGCGGCGGGGGGTGCGGCGACGAACGCGCACCGGCTGCGGAACCTTCACGCCGAAGGAGTACGCAACGGCCGCGGTGAGCAAGCTCAGGATCACCCACGCATCTGCCGTCATCTGGTCTCCTCCATTTCGGTGATGTGATCCTTCCCTTATCTCGGACGATCACACCTACACATTTAACGACGAACGGGACCAATCTGTTCCACCTTTTAAGTGGGCATGTCTAAAGATGATCAGGAATGACTACGCTTCGGAACTCAGACGCAAGGAACCGATGAGCGGTTCCGTACAGAGGGGGTCCGATGCTGCAGATCCGGCGCGACGACGACATCCACCGCGAAGACGGAGGATGGTTCAGTGCGCGGTGGCACTTCTCCTTCGATCGCTACCGCGATCCCGACCAGATGGGGCTCGGACCACTGCGGGTCTTCAACGACGATCGTCTGGTGCCCGGCGCGATCTGGCCGATGCATCCACACCAGGACGTCGAAGGCATCACCTATGTGGTCGAGGGTCTGTTCCGTCATGAGGACAACGTCGGCGGCGGCGGCGTGCTCGAGCCGGGCGCGGTGCAGCGCATGACGCTCGGACGCGGGGCCTACCACTCCGAACAGAACGGCGCCGAGGATCAGCCGATGCGGTTCCTGCAGTTCTGGCTGATCCCACACACACCCGCCCTCGATCCGGGCGTCGAACAGCGGCAGTTCCGGATCGACGAGTTCCGCGACCGGCTCCGCAAGGTGCTGGGTCCCGAAGGTGGCGATGTCGTCAAGGTCCATCAGGACGCGAGCGCCTACGTCGGTGTCTTATCGGCTGGGGTCGAAGTCACGCACTCCGTTCCGTCGGACCGAGGCGCGTACGTCTATCTGATGGACGGCGCTGCCTCGTTCGACGGCGAAGACGTCAAGACGGGCGACGCCGCGAAGGTGTTCGGCGCGCACGAGCTGACGATCACCGGCATCGAGGACGCACACGTGATCGTGATCGACGTGCCCTTGCAGTTCACGCCGGTGGGGATCTGGGCGGAGTAGTTACGCGCTCGCGGCGCTGGTTGCGCGCTCGCGGTCACGCCGGTCCAGGATCCGCTTGCGGATGCGCAGACGCGACGGCGTTACCTCGACCAGCTCGTCGCCGGCGATGAACTCGATCGCCGTCTCGACGTTGAGCACGCGCGGCGGCTCGAGCTTGATCGCCTCGTCGTGCGAGTGCGTGCGGATGTTGGTCTTCTGCTTCTCTTTGGTCGGGTTCACCGTCATGTCCTCGGCGCGCGCGTTCTCGCCGACGACCATCCCCTCGTAGACCTCGTCGCCGGGCTCGATGAAGAACACGCCGCGATCCTGGAGGTTGTCCAGGGCGTAGCCGGTCGCGACCCCGGTCCGGTCGGCGACGATCCCGCCGCCCTTGCGATGGGGCAGCTCCCCGGCCCAGGGCATCCACCCGGCGGACTCCGTGTTCGCCACCGCGGTGCCCTGCGTCATGGTCAGCAGCAGCGTGCGGAAGCCCAGCAGCCCGCGCGCCGGCGCCTCGACGATGATGACGGACCGGCCCGTCTCGCCGGGGCGGATCTCGATGACCTCGCCGCGCCGTGGCGCCATGATCTGGGTCACCGTGCCGACGTGCTCGTTGGGAACGTCGATCGTCAACCGCTCGCGTGGCTCGTGACGCTTGTCGTCGATGTGCTTGATCACGACCTCGGGCCGCGACACCTGGAACTCGTAGCC
>JBKJXT010000248.1:0-4999 GCA_046716205.1 Actinomycetota bacterium | reverse complement strand
GTACGGGATGCCGGCCGACGGCGGCGCGCCGCGAAGGCTGACGTATCTCGGATCGAACTCGATCGTGGCGGGTTGGACTCCCGACGGCGACATCATCTTCCGCTCGGACGCCGGGCAACTCCTGGTGCGCATCGCGGCGCTGCACGCGATCTCGCCCGACGGCGGCCTGCCCAGATCGCTGCCGTACGGTCCGGCCAACGAGGTGTCCTTCGGTCCCGGCGGCGCGACGGTGCTGGGACGCAACACCCAGGACCCGGCGCGATGGAAGCGCTACCGCGGCGGCACCGCCGGCGACCTGTGGGTGGACGCGAAGGGCTCGGGCAGTTTCAAACGGCTGATGGACTTCTGGTCGAACTTCGCACACCCGATGTGGGTGGGCAAGCGCGTGTACTTCGTCAGCGACCACGAGGGCATCGGCAACATCTACTCGACCACCCCCACGGGCAAGGATCTCCGTCGTCACACCGACCACGACGAGTACTACGCGCGCTTCGCATCCACCGACGGCGCGACGATCGTGTATCAGCACGGCGCGGACGTCTGGGCGCTCGACGTCGCATCCGACGAGGCGCGCCGCATCGATGTCGACTTCCCGTCGCCGCGGACCCAGCGCAACCGCAAGTTCGCCGACGGAGACGAGTACCTGCAGGGGTACTCGATCCACCCGCAGGGGCACTCCATCGCGATCAACGCGCGCGGCAAGCAATTCAGCATGGGCCTGTGGGAAGGCGGCGTCCTCGATCGCAACGGTGCGCAGGGCGCGCGCGTCCGGCTGGGCCAGTGGCTCGCCGACGGCGAAGCGTTCCTGTCGGTTAGCGACGAAGGTGGCGAGGAGCACCTCGTCGTGACGGACAAGGCGGGCGCCGTGACCCGCCACACCCAGCTCGACCTGGGGCAGTTCTACGAGGTCGTCGCGAACCCGAAGTCCAACCTCGTCGCGATCACCAACCATCGCCTCGAAGTCATCGTGGTCGATCTCGACAAGAAGACGAAGACCGTGATCGATCGCAGCGCCTATAGCCACCCCGGGGATCTGGCGTGGTCTCCCGACGGAACGTGGCTCGCCTACGCCAAGTCCGAGAGCGTGCGCACTTACTCGATCAAGTTGTACGACACGCGAGCGAACAAGACGTTCACGGTGACCGAGCCGAACTTCAGCGACGAATCCCCGGTGTGGGATCCGGAAGGAAAGTACCTCTACTTCATCTCGTTCCGGACCTTCGACCCGGTGTACGACGAGGTCTTCTTCGACCTCGGCTTCCCGCGCGGGACGCGGCCCTACGTCGTGAGCCTGCGCGCCGACGTGCCGAACCCGTTCATGCCGGAACCCAAGGGCCTCGGAAACGACGATGCGAAGAAGGAAGACGACAAGAACGACAAGAAGAAAGACGAGAAAGCCGAGCCGCTCAGGATCGATATCGAAGGCCTCGGCAGACGGATCGCCGCGTTCCCCGTTCCGGTTGCGAACTATCGCCAGATCGCTGCGATCAAAGGCAAGGTCCTGTTCACCTCGTTCCCGATCCAGGGAGCCCTTGCGGTTCCGACCGAGGCTGACGCCGCTCGCGGGTCGCTGGAGGTCTTCGACCTCGGCGAGCAGAAGCACGAGGTTCTGTTCGGCGGGATCAACCGGATCAAGCTCGCGGCCGACGGCGCGACGCTGGTCTACCGGGCAGGCAACCGCCTGCGCGCCGTGAAGGCAGGCGACCGCCCCGACGAGAAGTACGCGAACGACCCGCCGAACCGGAAGTCCGGATGGATCGACCTCAAGCGCGTGCGCATCGAGATCGAACCCGGGGTGGAGTGGCGCCAGATGTTCCGCGAAGCGTGGCGCTTGCAGCGCGACAACTTCTGGAACCCGAACATGTCGAGGATCGACTGGAACCGGGTCCATGATCGCTACGTCCCGCTGGTCGAGAAGGTCGCGACGCGTTCGGAGTTCAGCGACCTGATGTGGGAGATGCAAGGGGAGCTCGGCACGTCGCACGCCTATGAGATGGGCGGGGACTACCGCAAGCCGCCGGCGTACGCGATCGGTCAGCTGGGTGCCGACTTCGAGCTGCGGAACAAGCGGTGGACGATCACGCACATCGTTCGCGGCGATCAGTGGGATGACTCGCAGTCGTCACCTCTCGCGGCGATCGGCGCGCAAGTGGCCGAGGGCGACACGATCATCGCGGTCAACGGGCGCGCCCTCGACCCCTCGACGCCTCCGCAGGCGATGCTCGTTCACCTCGCGGGCCAGACGGTCGATCTCACGATCGGTGACAAGGCCGGGCGCAAGCCGCGTGTCGTGCGGGTCAAGACGCTTCGCCAGGACACGATGGCGCGCTACCGCGAGTGGGTGGAGGCCAACCGCGCCTACGTCCGCGAGCAGAGCAAGGGCCGCGTCGGCTACGTGCACGTCCCCAACATGGCCGCGTGGGGATACTCGGAGTTTCACCGGTACTACAACACAGAGGTGGAGCGCGAAGGTTTGATCGTGGACGTTCGTTACAACGGCGGCGGTCACGTGTCGCAGATCCTGCTGGAGAAGCTGGCGCGCAAGCGCATCGGCTACGACATCAAGCGTTGGGGCGTTCCGGAATCGTATCCGTCGGACTCCGTATTCGGACCGGTGCTGTGTCTCACCAACGAGCACGCCGGCTCGGACGGCGACATCTTCACGCACTGCTTCAAGCTGATGAAGCTCGGACCTGTCGTGGGCAAGCGCACCTGGGGTGGTGTCGTCGGCATCTGGCCGCGACACGGTCTCGCCGACGGCTCGGTGACGACGCAGCCCGAGTTCAGCTTCTGGTTCGCCGACGTCGGCTGGGGCGTCGAGAACTACGGGACCGACCCCGACTACGACGTCGACATCGCGCCGCAGGACTACGCGGCCGGGCGCGACCCGCAGATGGCGAAGTCGCTGGCGCTGATCACGGCGGACCTGAAGCGCAACCCGCCCAAGCTCCCCGACTTCTCGAAGCGTCCGTCCCTCGCGCTGCCGAAGCTGCCGAAGCGAGCGAAGTAGGCCGCAGGCTCAGGCGAAGGACACAGCCTTCGCGCCGTTGACGATCTCCTCGACGACGGCCGCTGCGCCGACGATCGATGCGCCCCGGCCGCAGGCCTGCTCGGTGATACCCCTCGGCTTCGTGCACGCGCTGCACAGCCACACCTCGCCGCCGTTGTCGACGAACTGCTCGTACAGCTCGGTCAACGGTGGCATGCCGTCGGCCGCGACGCCGTCGGTACCGCCCGTCGTGCCGAGCCAGACGGCGTCGATCGTGCAGACCACCACCGCGCGTTGCCCCGACGCAGCGGCGACGGCCGCCGCCACGAACGGCAGCGTCGCTCGCTCGGGATCCTCCTTGCCGTGGACACAATTGAACAGCAGCCTGTCGCTCATGGTCTCCCTCCATCCGTTGGGCCGAGCCTACGACGAGCGAAGCGGGAAGTTCGAGTGATCCATCGCGTTCCCGTCGCCGAGGGCTTCACAGCACGCCGGCGCGTCGTAGCATCGCCGCGATGCGCGCGCCCCAGGAAGGATCGGTGTCGGTGGAGTTCGCTGCGGTGCTGCCGCTCGTCGGCGTTGCATTGCTGCTCGTCGCGCAGATGGGACTGCTCGTCGCCCAGCAGCTGACCGTGCAGCACGCGGCGCGCGAGGGTGCCCGCGTCGCCGCGATCGCAAACGACGACGCGGCCGCGACCCAGGCGGCGCGCGAGGCGGGGGATCTCGCCGACGACGCGGATGTGAGGATCGAGCCCGGCGCGCGAGAGGTCGGAGAGTCCGTCCGTGTGACCGTGCGAGCTCGCCCGGCCTTGGTCCCGTTGATCGGCGTGTTCATCTCGGCGGACTTCTGGCTGATCGGGTCGGTGCAGATGCGAACGGAGCGCGCGCCGGATGCGTGAGCGCGGTTCGGTCGCGATCGTCGCCGTCACCGGCACGCTGGTGCTGTGCCTGATGTCGCTCGGCGCCGCCGACGTGGGTTCGATGCTGCACGCGCGCGCCAAGGCGCAAGCCGCCGCCGATGCGGCGGCGCTCGCCGCGGCGGTTCGGCTCGCGCCTGCGCTTGGACAGCAGGGCGACCCACACACGGCGGCGCGCGAGCAAGCCGAGGCCAACGGCGCGCAGTTGGTCCGGTGCGACTGCGTGGGTACGGGCGCGGAGGTCGAGGTCTCGATCGAGTCACGCGTGAGCCTGGTCACGCCATGGCGAGGCCGCAGCATCCGTGCGCGCGCCCGTGCCGAGGTCGATCCCGACGTGATGAGCTATCGCGACTCCGGGTAGCCTCTGGAGTCATGCCGGTTTCTCGAGAGTTGTTGCGCCTGACCCCCGACGAGCTCGACGAGCTCCTCACCGTCACGCGCACGTTGCGCGCCGGGACGGTTTCGAGCGACGGATGGCCGCACGTCGTGCCGCTGTGGTACGTGTGGGCCGATGGCATGGTGTGGATCAACAGCCTGCGGCGCAGCAGGCGCGCGCGCGACGTGCAGGCCGGCTCGCCGGTGGCGCTGTGCGTCGATGACGGGTTCGAGTACGCGGAGCTCCGGGGCGCGACGCTGTACGGGCGCTTCGTCGTGGTCCCTCCCGAGGACGCCGACCTTCCCGCGATCAGGCGCGCCTTCGGCGAGAAGTACTTCGGCGGCATCGACATCCCGATGGTCAAGAGCCACGAGTGGTTCCGGATGCGCCCCGAACGGATCGTCAGCTGGGACTTCAAGAAGATCCCCGCCGGCCGCGACAAGCGGCTCGAAGCGACCCAATAGCCACCGGCGATACGCGACCTTTCGTCAACTCGGTCGTTGAACCTCCCGACCAGGGGTTCACGCACTGGTCGGCGCGCGGGATGGGCTCGGGCGATGTACGGCCTGCAGTGGTACAAAGGACGCACCGATGGATGAGCAAGAAGACGCTGCATCGAGCCCAACAGGCTCGAACGGCAAAGGCTCATACGCCCGGGAGGCATGGCCCTCCTCCCGCGTCGGTGCGCGCCCAACGACGGTCACTAAGACCGAAGCC
>JBKJXT010000247.1:0-2824 GCA_046716205.1 Actinomycetota bacterium | reverse complement strand
GGGTGGGGGGGGGGGGCGCGGCAGGGGGTTGGTGCCGGTTGGGGGCGGCGGGCCTGCGGGCATGGGGGCGGGGTTGGTCGTGACGACGCGCCACACGCGCGTGAGCCACCGGAACGTTCCCAAGGTCGAGACGTCCGCCCAGTCGACATCGGCCTCGAAGGGTCCGGCGAACAGCATCGTCACACGCGCGGTGTCGGCGCCGTACTGGTCGATGATCTCCTTCGGCGCGACCAGGTTGCCGCGCGACTTCGACATCGCCGCGCCTTCCATGATGACCTGGCCCTGGTTGATCAGGTTCGGGTACGGCTCTGTGAACGGCACCAAGCCCAGGTCGTGACACACCTTGGTGAAGAAGCGCGAATACAACAGGTGACCCGTGGCGTGCTCGACGCCGCCGGCGTACTGGTCGGCCGGCATCCAGCCAGCGACCGTCTCGGCGTCGAACGCCGCATCGTCGGAGGGGCCTGCATAGCGGAAGAAGTACCAACTGGAGTCGACGAAGGTATCCATCGTGTCGGCTTCGCGGCGCGCCTGGCCGCCGCAGTTCGGGCAGGGGACCTTGGCCCACGCCTCGTCCTTCGCCAGCGGGGACTCGCCGGTGCCGGTCGGCGTCCAGTCGGTCAACACGGGCAGCTCGACCGGCAGTTGGTCCAAGGGAACCGGAACCTCTTTGCACTTCGGGCAATGGATGATCGGGATCGGCGCGCCCCACGCCCGCTGGCGCGACACGTTCCAGTCGCGCAGACGGAAGCGAACACGCCCGGTCCCCACGCCCTGCTCCTCCAGGTGCTTGACGACCTCGGAGATGCCGCCGGGGGTCGGGGTGCCGTTGAATCGGTCGCCGGAGTTCGCCATCACGCCTTCGCCCTCGTAGGCGGCCGGCATGGTGTCGCCGTCGAGCTCCTCGTCGCCCTGGATCACCACGCGCACGGGCAGCTCGTACTGGCGCGCGAACTCGAAGTCGCGCTGATCGTGGGCGGGCACCGCCATGATCGCGCCGGTGCCGTACTCCATCAGGACATAGTCCGCGACCCAGATCGGGATGCGCTGGCCGTTGACCGGGTTGATCGCGTGCGCGCCGATGAACATCCCGTCGCGGGTGTGGCCCATCGAGGTGCGCTCGATCTCGGAGCGGGAACGTACGCGCGCCAGGAAGACGTCGAAGTCGGCGGCGAGCTCCGAGCCGGTGACGAGCTTGCGCGCCAGCGGGTGCTCGGCGGCGAGCACCATGAATGTCACGCCCCACAACGTGTCGGGCCGCGTGGTGAAGACCTGCAGCCCCTCACCGGTCTCGGCGACGGTGAAGGTGACGTCCGCGCCCTCCGAGCGGCCGATCCAGTTGCGCTGCATCGTCAAAAGCCGCTCGGACCAGCCGGTCAACTGCGACATGTCGTCCAGCAGCCGTTGCGCGTAGTCGGTCTCACGGAAGAACCACTGCACCAGATCGCGCTTGACCACCGGCGTGTCGCAGCGCTCACAGCGGCCGCCGACCACTTGCTCGTTGGCGAGCACGGTCTTGTCGGTCGGGCACCAGTTCGTCGGCGCCGCCTTCCGGTAGACGACGCCGCGCTCGTAGAACTTCAGGAACAACCATTGGGTCCATCGGTAGTACTCGGGGTCGCAGGTGTTGAAGCGGCGCGACCAGTCGAAGCTCATCCCCAGGCGCTTGAACGACTCCGCCTGCTGCTCGATGTTGGCGTAGGTCCACGAGCGCGGCTCGATGCCGCGCTTGATGGCGGCGTTCTCTGCCGGCAGCCCGAAGGCGTCCCAGCCGATCGGGTGCAGGACGTTGTAACCGCGCATCCAGCGGTAGCGGGCGACGACGTCGCCGCCGGTGAATGCTTCGAGATGACCCATGTGGAGGTCGCCGGAGGGATAGGGGAACATGTCCAGCGAGTAGAACTTCGGCTTCGCCGAGGTCGCCGGGTCCTCAGCCTTGAACAGCTCTTGGTCAACCCACTCGGCAGCCCACCGTGGCTCGATGTCCGCGGGGTTGTATCGATCCTCGACGTCCTCACTCATGGTCGCGCCAGTCTATCCAGGGCGCTACGCGTGGTCCGTGGGTTTGGCGAGGGCGCGCCGGGTTGCCGTCGCGAGGCGAGATTCCGGCTTGTCGCAGCTGTAACCGTGCCGTAACCTATCCAGACCCGTCGGGCAGCGTCGCCCCGGGCGCCCAATCTTCTCTTCTTCCGGCATAAGGGGTGACGCGTGTCTTCACGCATTCCTGAGCAGCAAGGCCTGTACGACCCACGGTTCGAGCACGACGCCTGCGGCGTCGGCTTCGTGGTCGACATGAAGGGCCGGCGCTCCAACGACATCGTCAAGCTCGCGATCACCGCGCTGCTCAACCTCGAACACCGCGGGGCGACCGGCGCGGAGACGAACACCGGCGACGGCGCGGGGATCTTGATCCAGATGCCCGACCGGTTCCTGCGCGAAGTCACCGACCTCGACCTGCCCGAGGCCGGCGCGTACGCCGCCGGCATGGCCTTCCTGCCGCGGGATCCACACGCGGCTGCCGAGGCGGTGCTCGGCATCGAGGCGATCGCGGTCGCGGAAGGTCTCAAGCTGATCGGCTGGCGCGACGTCCCCTTCGACGACTCCATGATCGGCGAGCAGGCGCGCGACATGATGCCGGCGTTCCGGCAGCTCTTCCTCGGCGGCAACGGCTGGCGCGAGCTCGATCTCGAGCGGCGCGCCTACGTCGTGCGCAAGCGCATCGAGCACGAGCTCGGCGTGTACTTCCCGTCGCTGTCAGCTCGAACCTTCGTCTACAAGGGCATGCTCTCGTGCCCGCAGCTGCCCGAGTTCTTCGAAGACCTCA
>JBKJXT010000246.1:0-2614 GCA_046716205.1 Actinomycetota bacterium | reverse complement strand
CGCGCGAGGTGGTGACGAGCGGGGCGGGACCGAGCGGTCCGGCCAGCGCGCCGAGCGGTCGCGCCGCGACGAGTCCTCCGGCGGCGAGCAGCCCGGCGCGGATGAAATCACGCCGTGAGATAGCCATACCAGCCGGATTCGCGGGAACGGGGCCTGCTTCCTGCTCCTGGGTGTGAACCTTGTGAGAACGCCCGGAGGATGCCGGTGAACTTCGTGGGAACGCTAGTTGGTGCGGAAGTACTGGAACACCTGGGCGTAGAGGCTCCGCGCGTCCGCAGGGATCTCTGCGGGGCCGCCGAGCATCGTCGTGCACAGGTAGATCAGCGCGCCGCGCTCCACCATCCTCGCCACGTGCATCGCCGCCCGCAGGTCCTTGCCGGCGGCGACCATGCCGTGCGAAGCGATGAAAGCCGCGTTGGCCGTGTCGCCCATCGCCTGCGCGACGTTGTCGGCGAGGTCGGGGGTGCCAGAGATCGCGTACTCGGCGACGCGGACCTCGTCGCCGACGAAGACCCCGAACTCGTCCAGGAACGCCGGAAGCGGAACGCGCGCAGCACTGAACGCGGTCGCGAAGATCGGGTGCGCGTGGATCACCGCGCCGACGTCGGGGCGCGCCTTGTACACCGCGAGGTGAACCTTGTGCTCGACCGAGGGAGCGCGCTCGTTCACACCGTCGTCGGCCAGCACGACGCCCTCGAGGTTCATCAGGATCGTGTCCGGCGCGGTGATGTCCGCATAGGGCATCGACGACGGGGTGACGATGGCGCCCTCGGAGACCCGGCAGGAGACGTTGCCTGCGGTTCCGATCGTGAGGTCGCGCTCCTCCATCTCGAGGGCGGCCGCTGCGACCGCGGCTCGTTCCTGTTCGTATCTCATAGACGGCTCAGACGCATGGACATCGGCTCCATCGCGGCGACTCGTTCACGCCATGCGGCGTGATGGCGAGGGTAACCCGCGACTGCGTCGGGCGCGACTTCGGCTCCGTGATCACGCATCGCCTGCACCGCCGCATGCACGCCACCGTGGTGGGTCGCCGCCGCCGCGATCGCGGCACCGCGCGCGCTTGAGCTCGCGTCGGTCGCACGCACGACCGCGCGCTCGACCGATCCCGCGAGTGCCTGCATGAACGCGTCGCTGCGCGCAACGCCGCCCGTCGCGAACACCCGCTGGGGTTCGCCCGCCGCCAACCGGAGCCACCCCAGACCCTCGCGTGCGCCGAACGCGACGCCCTCGAAGGCCGCGCGCGCGACGTCGGTGCGAGAACGTCCCAGTGCGAGCACGGGCGCCGGGAACGTCAGCGCGGCCTGACGCACGAGGGTGAAGTCGGTTACCACGCCGGGTTGCGTGTCGACCACCACCATCCCGCCCGCACCCGGATCCGCCGCATCGGCGAGGGCCGCGAGCTCGCCGGGAGTGACCCCGAAGAGTCCGGACAGCCAGGCGATCAAGGCGCCGGCCTCACCGCAGTGCGCCTCCTGCACGTAGGCGCCGGCGACCGCGTGCGGCGAGATCCACAGCCGCCCGTCGGGATCCCCTCTGGGGTCTGCACGTACCTGTTGCACGATCATCGTGGTCCCTGCGACGACGACGGCATCCCCCGGCTGCGTCGCCCCGACCGCGAGCGCGGCGCATTGGGTATCAGCGCCGGCCGGGATCACCAGCGTCCCGGGCGCGAACCCAAGCACCCCAGCCTGCACCTCGCCGGCGGGCGCGCCGGGGACCCCCACAGGGGGCAGGACGTGGCGTGGGACGTCGAGCGCAACACAGAGCTCGTTCGAGTATGCGCCGTTGCCGACGTCGAACACCAGCAACTCTGCGGCCTGCGTCGGCTCGGTCGCGTGCGCGCCGCAGAGCGTCGCGACGATATGGTCGCCGAGCGAGCGGACGGCCGCGACGGCGCGGTCGGCGCGATTGGCGCGCCACCACGCCAGGCGCGCGGGCATGTACAGCATCGCCGGGAGTCGTCCCGCGATCGCATAGATCCGCGGCCCGTGCGCTCGTTCTTGCGCGATGCCTTCGGCCAGCGCGCGTCCGTCGGCGTTGGGACCGACGTAGAGCTCTTCCCCGTCTGCTCCGACGAACACGCAGCCGGTCCGTTGCGACGTAACGCCGTCCGCGGCAACCGTGCCGGCATCGCAGGCATCCAATGCGTCGCGGCAAGCCTCATCGAGGGCCGGCCGCATCTGCAGCTGTGGAAACCCGCTGTCGTCGCTGTGATAGCTCCAGGCGCGTTCGCCGGTCGCGACCGGCGCGCCGCGCTCGTCGAAGATCGAACACCGCACGCCGGAGGTTCCGATGTCGAGGCCGGCGAACAACCTCATGCGCGACGTGCCTCCGGGTTCACCACCGCGTCATTGACCCGGCCCTCGAGGACGTCGCGGATCGCGGCCGCGATCTGTGAGGTATGGGTCTCGATTGTCTGCACGGTGGTGCCCCCGATGTGCGGGGTGAGGATGACGTTGGGCATCGTGGTCAGCGGATGGTCGGGCGCGAGGAACTCGTTGTGGAAGTGATCGAACGCAGCGCCGGCAAGTCTGCCATCGCGCAGCGCCTGCAGCATCGGTGCTTCATCGACCACGTCGTAGCGCGCGGTGTTGACGAGGTAGGAGCCCGG
>JBKJXT010000245.1:0-9738 GCA_046716205.1 Actinomycetota bacterium | reverse complement strand
CTGATGGGCGGCGTCCTTCAGACCGATCAAGAGATGGACGAAGCCGACGCCGAGCGCGCGAAAGCCCGCTGGAAGTCCAAGGTCCAAGGCCTCGCGAAGTCGCACGAGATCGCGGTTCTCGACAAGGGTCTGAAGTTCCAGCCGGTGGGGATCCCGCCCGAAGCCGCGCAGTTCATCCAGACGCGGGACTTCCAGGTCGTCGAAGTGGCCCGGTGGTTCGGAGCTCCGCCGCACATGTTGATGGCGACCGAGAAGGTCACGAGCTGGGGCAGCGGGATCGAGCAGTTGTCACTCGGATTCGTTATCTACACGCTGCGCTCGTGGGCGACTCGCAACGAACGCCGGGCGCGCCGGGACTTGCTCAGCGCAGACCAGTACGCAGAGTTCGACCTTAATGGCTTGCTCCGGGGCGACACCGCCGCGCGCTACGAGGCCTACTCGAAGGGCATCCTGAACGGGTTCCTGTCGGTGAACGACTGCCGGCGCTTCGAGAACCTCGAGCCGATCGACGGCGGAGACTCGTACTACCGGCCGCTGAACATGGCGATCCTCGGCGAGGAGACCACCGTCGCGAATCTCACCGACAAGATCGCCGAGCTCGTTAAGGCGGGCTTCGAGCCCGCGGCCGCGCTCGTTGCTCTCGGGCTCGAGCCCATCGACCACACCGGTCGCGTACCGATCACGACCGCGGAACCGGAGGACTAGATATGGGCAAGCGCACAGCGGATCCAGCCGAGCGCCGCGCACGCGTCCTGCGTCAGGTCGACGCGTTCGGTCGCGAGCTCCGCACCATCCAGCGGCCGGTGGAAGTGCGCGCTGAGGGCGACGACACCGAACTGGGATTCGTTGGGCACGCGTCGGTGTTCAACACACGCGCGAAGATCGGCGGTCATTGGGGCTGGTGGGAGGAAGTCGCGCCGGGCGCCTTCGCGAAGACGATCGTCGAGAACGACATCCGGGGGCTCATCAACCACGACGACAACCTGCTGCTGTGTCGCAACCGCAACGGCACGCTGCGCCTGGCCGAGGATGACACCGGGCTCGCATGCGACGGCGACATGGCCGACGTGACTTACGCGAGAGATCTCGCGACGCTGCTCGAGCGTGGAGACATCAATCAGATGTCGATCCAGTTCGAGGTGATCAAGGAAGAGTGGAGCTGGCTCGAGGACGACAGCGAGCTCCGCCGGATCCTCGAGATGAAGCTCTGGGACGTGTCGATCGTGACGTTCCCGGCGTTCGACACCACCGATGCCGCGCTGCGCACCGACGTCGACCCCGCGGCCGTGGACGAGATGCTTCGGCGCAACATCTCCGATAGCGCACTGCGCACCGTGTTCGACAAGCTCGGCATCGACGCCGACGCTCGACCGCGCGTGTTGCGCGCCCTGCAGAGCGGGCAGCGCGTCAAAGAAGACCTGGTACCGCTCGTGCAGAAAGCCGCGCAGGCGCTGCTCGACCTGGTACCCAGCAAACCCGACGAGCCGGGCGATGAGCCCACTCGTTCGAGCGAGCCGGGCGATGAGCCCACTCGCGTTCCCCTGGCGCTGCATCAGCGCCGACTGAAGGCACTCGAGACCTTGTACGGGCTCAGCGCCTAACCCATCAGGAGGATCCCATGAAGCGAATGAAGGACCTGCTTGCTGCACGTGCCAACACGTGGGCTCAGATGCAGGCGTTCATGGCGACCGCCGAAGCCGAGGGACGCGATCTCACGGCCGAGGAGTCGCAGAGCTATGACCAGATGGAGACCGACCTCCGCACCAAGAGCGAAGAGATCGACCGTCTCCGCCGCCACGACGAGCACGTGCGTTCGATCGAGGACGAGGAGCGCAACCGCGACGGCGACACGCCGCCGACGGACCCCGACAACCCCACGCGCAGCGAGGAGCAGACCCGCTACCACGAGACGTTCGGGATGTTCCTGCGCTTCGGGATGGCGGAGCTGGAGCCCGAGCAGCGCAGGATCCTGCGCACGGGCTTCCGCAACGCCAACGAGCTCCGCGCCCAGGGCATCGCGACCGGCGGCGCCGGCGGGTTCCTGGTGCCCGAAGGGTTCCGTCAGAAGATCGTCGAGCGGCAGAAGTTCTTCGGCTCGGTGCGCTCAGTCGCCGAGGTCATCACGACCGAGACGGGCAACCCGTTGCCGTGGCCAACCAACGACGACACCGCGAACAAGGGTGCGCTCCTGGCGGAGAACACTCAGGTGACCGAGCAGGACCTGACGATCGGCACCGACCAGCTGGACGCGTACATGTACACGTCGAAGCTGGTCCGGGCGTCGCTTCAGTTCCTGCAGGACGCGACGGCGATCGACGCTGAGGACTTCCTCGAGCGCAAACTCGCGGAGCGCATCGAGCGCATCCTCAACGAGCACTTCACCACCGGCACGGGCACCGCGCAGCCGGAAGGGATCCAGACGGGTGCGACCGTGGGCAAGACCGGACTGGCCGGCCAGGTCGCCACGTACATCTACGACGACCTTGTGGACCTGATCCACTCGGTTGACCCGGCGTACCGCAACAGTGGCGGCACGAGCCTCGCGTTCATGATGCACGACACCGCGTTGGCGAACGGCCGCAAGCTCAAGGACACCACGAACCGTCCCTTGTGGGAACCGTCGTTGCAGGCCGACCGACCGGACACCCTTCTGGGGTATCGCGTCGTCGTGAACAACGACATGCCGGTGCCGGCGGCGTCTGCGAAGTCGATCCTGTTCGGTGACTTCCGCGCCGGCTACGTCATCCGCGATGTGCGGGAGTTCGCGCTCCTGCGCCTCGAGGAGCGCTACGCCGACTTCCTTCAGGTCGGCTTCTTGGGCTTCAGCCGTCACGACGGCGAGGTCCAGGACACCAACGCCTACAAGGCGTACGCGCACCCGGCGGCGTAGTCGCCCGGTCGTAGTTGCTCCGGCGACTCTGCGGGCCACACACCTGTGGAGTCGCCGGAGTGCTTCCTGATCCACACAACCCCTGACCAAGGAGGGCAGCGCGCATGGCCCCAGCAACGAAGAAGGACACCAAGCAGACGCCGGTGGATGTCGACCCGCATCCGGCTCTGCCGCCCGACTCCGACGACCTCACCCCCGGCGAGATCAAGCTTCTGGTGCGCAGCCGCCAGAACGGCGCTTTCGACGGCGGCGAGATCAACGTCGGCGAGAACGCATCGCTGCAGATCATCGCCGAGGTCTTCGAGGTCTTCGGCGGCCCCGATGGTGACGTGACGCTCGACCTCACGGTCGAGAAGCGTCGCGACACGACCGAAGACTGGACCGAGATCCAGAGCTTCTCCACGTCGGAGAAGACCCGCAAGACGTTCTCCGCCACGGTCAGCGGCCTCGTGAGGGTGCGAGGCGTCGTGAGCGGAACGGTCGGCGGGCACGCCGTCGAGATCGGCGTCGGAGCCGACCGCAAGTAAGGGAGGCGCTTCCCCGATCCAGGTGGAGCTTGGCTCACGCCTGGATCGGGTGCACCTCACCGGAAGGGAACCCCAATGGCAAAGCGCAAGGTTCGTCTGCTCACTTCGTTCGCTGGCGTCTTCGCCGGCCACGACTCGCCGAGCTACGGACAGATGATCGAGGTCGACGAGCAGCTCGCTGCCACGATGATCGAGGACGGGCGCGCAGAGGCCGATGAGCCAGAGGCGCGGACCGGCAAGCGCACCACTGAGCGCGCCGTTTCACACGGCCGAGAGACGCGGTAGCACGTGCCCGACGAGATCCTGATCCTCGCCGTCCGCGACGCAGGCGGGAACTTCAAGGACCTCGGTGAAGAGATCAGCCCAGGCATCTGGGCGGCGCGCGTCAATGACCCGACCGTCGAGGACCTACTCGCGGAGTTCCGCAACCGCTACGACGCGGTTACGCCGATCAGCGGAGACTTCAGCAGCGTCGGTGACCACACGCTTGTCGCACCGGCTGCGGGCAAGAGACTGCGCATCGTGTGGCTGTACGCGCAAGCGGCCGGCGCGCTGGACACCGGGCTCGTCGAGGTGACGTTCAAGCGCGGCGCGACCGTGCTCTACAAGTTCGAGCTCACCGGCTCACAGCCCTGGGCACATGGAGCCGTCATCGAGGGCGCCGTGAACGAGTCGATCATCGTCAACACCAGCAGCGCGGCACGCGTGCTGGTGAACGCGGACTACAGGGAGTTCGTGTGATGGAGCATCAGCACGAAGCGACACGTAGCCATGGCGTCGGCATAGGGCGCGCGCGCGTCCTGCGCGCCGACGGTACGACAGAGATCCACTACTCGCTCCCGGACGTGGCCTGGTGGAACTTCAAGGCGCGCGCCTGGGTGCGCCGGCGACTCAAGGTGATGCGCGAGGAGGACAGAACGTGGACGCCCCAGAGCTGAAAGTCACCGTGACCGCCACATGGGAGCTGACCCTGCATCCGGTGTGGGGCCAGAGCTTCGACGACCTACGCGCGCAAGCGATCAAGGACGCGGATGCGCTCGCGATCGCCGATGCCGGCGTGTCTGTGTCGTTCGTGCCGCCGAGCACCGACGACGAGATCGCACCCGAGCCGACACGCAAGCGCTACAAGCCCGACAACGAAGACGGCAAGGGAAACCAGTTGGACGACCCACGCGTGAAGGGGATGAAGTGATGCGTTGGCTGCTGCTCCTGCCGCTCATTGGCGCCGTCTTCACCACTAGTGGAAAGCAGTGGGTCGCCGACAAGCTCCAGAACGTCGCGCCAAGCTCGAACGCGATGATGGAGTGGGGCGCGTGGGGAACCGGTGCAGGTGCCGAGGCCATCGGCAACACCGCACTTACCACCGAGGCATCAGAGGCGCGGATCCAAGGTGTCCTGTCTCAGCCGGCAGCAGACACCGACCGCCTCACCTGGACACACACAGCCAACGGGACGAAGACGATCACCGAAGCCGGGCGCTTCAACCAGCTCGCCGTCGGCGGGGTGATGTTGATGCGAGCTCTGTTCACCGGGATCCCGCTGCTGATCAACGACCGCATCGAGTTTTCCTTGGATCTACAGATTACTTAGGTCCCGGAGATGCCGACCATCCCCAGCGGCGTGTTCAACTTCTGGATGCTCGTCGACGACCTCACGCCCGACGAGACGACCCGACAGCTGCTGCGTCCTGACACCGACACCCGCTCGGGCGCGGACCTGACTACGACCGTCGCCTTCGGCACCGGCGCGGGCGGCTGGGTCCAGGTCACCCCGCTCACCGCGAACGCGACGATCGAGGGAACGGGCACCGACCCGACGCCCTGGAGCGCGTCGCAGAACAAGGGCTGGAAGTTCGACCCCGACGACCTCGACACTTCCGCCACCCGGCGCCGAGCGTTCATCGCGCAGACCGTGAACGTCCTGCTCCAGATCCAAGCCTCTGTCGCCCAGGCGACGGCGGAAACCACCTACCTCGCCGCCCTCTACAAGGTCGCCTCGGGCGGCACCCGGTCATTGATCGCGTCCGCGCGCGCCGCCAAGCGCATCCTTGCGGTCGATTTGACGATCACGCTCCAGATCACCTCGCCGGAGGTCATCCTGGCCTCAGGCGAGAGTCTGCTCGTCGAGGTCTGGCTTAAGGCGCCCGGCGTCGCCGTGGTGGGCCAAACGATGACGATCACCCTCGAGGACACCAGCGTCCTGGTCGATCCCTCGCGCGTTCAATGGCAGTCTGACCTCGGTGGCATGGTGTACGACCACACCAGCGCCCACCTCGCGACCATGACCGGGCTCGCGACGCGGCAGCCGCATCACATCCGGCTCGCATCGAAGCTCGCGACAGCGGTCGGCGTTGCGACGCTGGGTCCGCGGTTCGTGCGGCTGGCAGCCAAGACCGCGACGGCGCTGGGCATGGTGAGCGCAGCAAGGTACGTGAAGCCTGCTGCGAAGACGGTGACGATGGTCGGCGTTCCGGCCGTGACCAAGTACGTGAAGCCAACGCCGTTCGTCGCGACCATGATCGGGATCGCGACACTCGGCAGGCGCACCATCAGCAAGGCCTTCGCCGTGACGATGACCGGCGTTGCGATCTTCGCCAAGCGCATCGAAGCGGCGAGGGCATTCGCTGTCACGATGGTCGGCACAGCATCGATGTCGAAGTCGATCATCGCCGTGCGGCAGTTCCTGTCGGCGCTGATCGGGATCCCGTCGGCGCGCATCGACATGAGTCAGGACGCGCTCAACCGGATCCAGGGCGGCGGAGGCGGTCCGACGATCATCCGCAAGATCTTCGCGATCTTCGACGACTGAGGTGTTTCGATGGCCGACCTCGTGGGCGAGCGTACCGGCGTCGTCGCTCCGGCCGGCGCGCACCTGATCGGACTCAGGCTCGGCAGACACTCGCTCAG
The DNA here is from genome assembly GCA_046716205.1 of Actinomycetota bacterium. GTDB lineage: Bacteria > Actinomycetota > AC-67 > AC-67 > AC-67 > JBKJXT01. The sequence continues at coordinate 3,415 of JBKJXT010000245.1, read as the reverse complement.
CGAAGGTTCGTCATCGGCCGCGGCGTCGGATCGCGGATCGGCGGCGTCTTCATCGGAGGCCATCTCGGCTGGCCGCTCGGGCGAGCGCAATCACGCGGCATCTGGCCCGGAGGAGACCTCAGCCGCGGCGGGACTAGAGGAGGTGAGTGCAGCAAGTGGACCGGATACTCCGTGACACCCAATCCAAGGTCGAGGTCACCCTCGTCAACTCCTCCGGCGTCGCCGTCGATGTAGATGGCGGCCAGCAGCTGCGCGTCACCATCCGTGATTCCGCCGGCACGGTACTCGTCAACGATCAGGTGGCCACCGATGAAGCGGGCACGGGGAACTACTCCTACACCCTGAGCACCGCGCAGACGGTGCTGATGGACATCTACGAGGCGACCTGGACCGGCCCGGTCGGCGGACAATCCCAGTCGGTGCGCACGCGCTTCGAGATCGTCGGTGGCTTCATCGTCTCGCTGCAGGAGGTCCGCGACTTCGACCCCGAGCTCCTCGACACCGTCGAGTACACCGCGGCCGAGATCCGGTCGGCGCGCGAGTGGGCCGAGGAGTACGTCGAGCAGATCTGCCGGGTCTCGTTCCGGCCGCGCGGCCGACGCGTCCGGCTGAGCGGCTCGGGATCTGCTCAACTCTTCTTGCCGGACTACCTTCCGCTGAGCCTGGTCTCCGGATCGATCGATGCCGGCGCCGGCGCGGTGGCGCTGACGGCACCCCAGGTCGCAGACGTGACGCTCTACGACGAAGGGATCGCCGAGCGCCGGACCCTCGGGTATTGGTCCACCGGCGAGCGCAACGTCTCGCTGCACTACACGCACGGCTACGACGAGGCGCCCGAGCCGATCCGCATCGCGGTCCTCGAGCTCGTGCGCAAGCGGCTGGTGCCTAGCGCGATCCCGTCGGACGCTGAGAGCTTCTCCACCGAAGGCGGCGCGCTGCTGCGCATGAACACGCCCGGCCGCGGTCGCCCGACGGGCGTGCCGCTGGTGGATGCGACGATCGAGCAGTACAAGCGTCATCGGCCGGCGATCGCCTGATGGGCCAGATCTCAACGATCCCTGCCGCACAGGACGCGCTGAAGGCTGCGCTTGCCGCGCGCGCGGAGTTCGCCGGCGTCAAGGTCGATCTAGGCACGCCGCCTCGTGGGCCGAAGAAAACGCACGCCTGGGTCGAGACAGCGAGTGAGAACTGGACCGTTGAGCCGGAGACGACCGGGCCGATCGCTACGTCTTCGTTCCAGGAGAGCTACGACATCTTCGTGTGGATCTTGGCGGTGAAGAGCGGCGACCGGCCCAAGACAGCGCGCGACCGTGCGTTCGAACTGCTCGCGGGCCTCATCGCGGCGCTGCGAGTCAGCGATCAGCTGGGCGGGGTCTTCGGCATGTACTTCGCCGGCGGCGAGGCAGGCCCGGCGACACATGACGGTTCGATCTATTTCGCGATGAGGGTTCGGATCAAGGTCACCGCCTACCTGGCGTGAGGAGTGGAGGGAACAGATGGCGCGCTTCAAGGTCAAGCAGGCGGTGTCGGGAACAGTTGCGACGTCGCTGCACGGCAGCATCGACTTCAGGTTCGACGCCGGCGAGGTGGTACCGCGCTCGCCGGAGCAGCGCGCGGCTCTGGACAGTCTCGTGGGCGCGGAGCTCGCCGAGTTGCTCGAGGAGGATCCCGAGCGAGACCCGTCCGAGCCCATCGAGACGCCATCGCTGGAGTCGATGACCAGGGCAGAACTCATCGCGACCGCGTCGGCGCGCGGACTCGACACGACCGGAACCAAGGCCGAGCTGGTGGCGCGCATCGAGGCCGCCGATGAGGAGGGAACGGCATGATCCAGAAGCGCCTCGCGCTCGTCGGGCTCGCGAAGCAGACCGCGAAGGGCTCGGCAGCGGCGAACCCGACCTACGACTTCGGTCTGCTCGACGGCAGCGCGTTCGACGGGGAGATCGGTCAGGACCGAGAAGAGATCACGCTCGACACCCTCACATCGCCCGGCGTGAACCGCACCACGTTCGACCCCGGAGCCGACTTCAGCACGCGCGCATATCCACAGACGACACCGCTGCTGCTCTTCGGCGCCCTCGGAGCGATCGCCACCTCGGGTCCTGTAGCCACGGTGTACACCCACATCATCACGCCGGGCACCGACATGAGCTACTTCACGCTGTTCGGCCGGCAAGGCTCCGACTACGTGAAGGTGGCGGACTGCAAGCTCGACGAGCTCACCCTGAGCTTTGATGGTGCAGGCCCGATCGAGCTCAAAACGACCTGGCTGGGCCTCGAGTTCACATGGCTCGCGAGCGCGTGGGCGCCGGGAACCGCCGTTCGAGATTCCTCAGGGAAGCTCCGCGGTGGCGGCGGGACCTTCCAGCTCATGACCAATGGCGACGCCCTCGTATCCGCGTCCGTGAAGGCTGGCGAGCTGACGATCGCGAGCAACATCGACGCCCCGCACCTCGCCAACTCGATCAAGCCCTCCGACGTCGTGCCGGGCGAGAAAGAGATCACGCTCGCAACGACGCTCGTTCCCGAAGACCTGCTCCTGTGGCGGCGCATCCTCACCGGCACACCGGGCGGGACCACGATCAGCGAGGCCGAGATCTATGGCCAGTTCAGTTACAAGTTCATGCTCGACGCGAACAACGATCTGACCATCGCTGCGCTGCGTGTCGGTTTCTCGGGGGACTTCCCCGAGGCAGACGCCGCCGGCGGTGCGCTCGAGCTGGAACTCGAAGGTGTGTGCGTGAACCAGGCCGCCGGCGGCGTGCCGATCACCGCGACCATGCGCAACACGATCGCGTCGTACTAGGAGGCAACCGTGGAATCCAAGCCCGCCCCCAAGCGCTCGATCGTCGTCACGAGCAGCGGCCAGGAATGGACCGCGGCTGACGTCGTCGCGCGGGACATCATCGCGTTCGAGCGTCACTGGAAGATCAGCGGTGCTCGCTTCCAGGACGAGCCGTTCATCGAGTGGGTCGCCTGGGTCTGTCATCACAAGCTCGCCGAAGCCAACACAGCGGAGCTCCCGCCGTGGGAAGAGTTCATCGACAAGATCGAGAGCTGCCACGTCACCGGAGATGACGTGGGCCTTGAGGCCGAGGAGGACGATGACTCGGGGGAAGCTGGCGGCGCGGCTCCCTCACCTATGCGGTCGCGCAGCTCGCGGTCGAAAGCGGAGTCGCGCCAAGCGAGCTGATGGACGAGCACATGTTCAAGGCCGTCCGCCAATACCTCAAGGATCGACAGGCTCAGATGTCTCGCGAAGAACGTCGAGCCAGGACGAAGAGGCGCTAGATGGCTCAGCCGCCTATCAATCTCGGGGTCCGCGTCCGCGGGCTGAAGGAACTTCGCCGGGCGATGCGCACAGCGCCCAAGGAGATCCAGAAGGCGTTGAAGGACGAGATGCGTGGGGTTGGCG
>JBKJXT010000244.1:0-3104 GCA_046716205.1 Actinomycetota bacterium | reverse complement strand
GGTCGCGATCACCGTCATGAGGTAGCGATCCTCCGCCGGCGCGACCTCGTTCTTCCCCTTCTGCCACGGCTGTCCGGCAGGCACGAAGAGAACCTGATCGAGCGCGAACGCAACGCGCGCCTCCTCGGCGGTGACCAGATGACCGGTGTGGATGGGGTCGAACGTTCCACCCATCACGCCGATGCGCAGTGGGGCCATATCGACGACTGTAGCAGCGAGGGTCCCCGTTCCCGGGGACCCTCGGATGTCTCACGAGACGGTGTTACGCGACGGTGATCTTCCCGTCCATGCCGGGGTGGATCGTGCAGCTGTAGTCGAAGGTTCCGGCCTTGTCGAAGGTGTGTGAGAACGTGCCGCCCTGCGAGATCGTGCCGGAGTCGGGCCACTCGCTGGTCTTGGACGTCACGGTGTGCGGAGCGGCTTGGACGTTCTTCCACAGGACGGTGTCGCCGACCTTCGCGGTTGCCGCAACGGGTTCGAAGACGAGGTTGGGGGTCGTGAGCATCTCGATGGTCACGTCGGCGGCGACGGATGGTGACGGCGACGCGGTGGTGCCGTCCTTGTCCGAGCTGCACGCGACGCCGGTGAGCGCCAGGAGTGATACGAAGATGAGGAACTTGCGCATCTGATCTGATCCTTTCGGTTACGTAACGTTGATGTAGCCGTACATCCCGGTGTCGGAGTTCGCGACGCCGTGGATCACGCAGTAGTAATGGAACTTCCCCGCCTGGGAGAGCGTGGTGGAGTATTCGTCTGCATCGGCCATGCATTTGGAGACGTCCTGCTTGCAGTCGGGATGAGAGTCGATCTCGAGCGTGCTGAACGTGACCGAGTGCGGCGCGGTCCCACACTGCTCCCAGTGGATCTCGGTCCCGGCCTTCACCTCGCCCTGCAGCGGCGCGTAGAAGTTATCGCCGACGAGGATGGGATCGCTGACCTCTTGCGGATCGGTGTTCGTATCGGCCTCGCACTTCGTCTCGGTCGCGGTGCCGGTCGGGATAGGCGGGAAACCGGTGTCCTTCGCTTTACTGCAGGCCACTCCAGTCAGAGCGAGCACGAGGGCGAGCGTGAACAGCGAGCGGCGCATCCGGTCTCCTTCTTCTCTCGAGAGGCCCGACCTCGGGCCGGGCCATTCCTAACAGCCACCTGAAACCCGCGCAAATCACTCGGGAGCGAGCCGTCGCCGGCGGCCGGCTCAACCTCACGGTGCTACCCTCGCCGGACGATGGATGAGCGCCTTCCCCCTATCGAAGAAGCACTCGCTGCATCCACGGAGATGCTGTCGCTGATCGCAGGAACGACCGAAGCCGACGCGGATCTATTGTCGAAACAGACGATCTGGGACTTCGATCACCATTTCACGCCGGGCTTGATCAAGTACCGGAAGTCGGTCACCGAAGCCGGGGACTTTGCGGCGTTGGAGTGGACCGGCGAAGGCTCGATCGTGCGCGACCTGTTAGGACGCGAATGGATCGATTGCCTGGGTGGATACGGGATCTACGATCTTGGGATCAGGCATCCCGAGGTCGTGGCAGCGGTCCGAACGCAGCTCGAGCGGAACCCGATGCCGACCCAGGAGCTCCTCGATCCGTTCAAGGGGATGGCCTGCCGTTTGCTAGCCACCATCGCGCCGGGCGACATCACCAACACGTTCTTCTGTAATTCGGGCACGGAGGCGATCGAAGGGGCGATGAAGATCGCGCGCGTCGCGACGCGCAAGCCGGGCTTCCTGTGCGCCGAAGGCGCGTTCCACGGCAAGACGCTCGGGGCGCTCGCGCTGATGTCGAAGCCTGAGTTCCGCGAGGTCGTGGAGCCGCTGCTGGGTCCGGTGTGGCGCGCGCCGTTCGGCGACGCCGCCGCCGCGGAGACACTGATCGCCGAGCATGCCGACGAGCTGGCAGCGGTCGTGATGGAACCGATCCAGGGAGAAGCCGGCGCCGTCGTACCACCCGACGATTACTGGCCGCGGTTGCGCGCCGCATGCGACGAACACGGCGTGCTGCTGATCGCCGACGAGGTGCAAACGGGGCTCGGACGGACGGGCGCCTTGTGGGGCGTGGACCACTGGGACGTCACGCCGGATATCCTGACGGTGGCGAAGTCGCTCGGCGGCGGAGTCATGCCGGTGGGCGCCATCCTCGGCCGGCACCAGGTCTGGAGTGCGCTGGAGCCGATGCCGTTCCTGCACACCTCGACGTTCGGTGGCAACCCGCTCGCGTGTGTCGCGGCCATCGCAACCATCCACGTGACGCTACGCGAGCGCACCTGGGAGATGGCCGCCGCCAAGGGCGCGCGCTTCAGGGACGGGCTCGCCGCGCTGCAAGCTCGCCACCCGGATCTGCTGAAGCACGTGCAAGGCAAGGGCCTGCTGATCGGCATGGTGTTCCGCGACAACGAGACCGGCTACCGCGTGGCCTCGGAGCTGTTCCGTCGCGGCGTCCTGGTCGCAGGGACGCAGATCGCAGCGACGGTCATCCGCATCGAGCCCGCGCTCACGATCGAAGATTCCTTGATCGACGCGGTTCTCGAGCACCTCGGAGCGACACTGGCCGCTATCGCCTGAACGCTGATCCGGCGGGTTTCCTAGGCGCTCTTCATCGAGCGCGCGCGTGAGAAGCGATCACGAACGCGCTCGGCGCCGGCGAGCGCTGCGACGGCGTCAAGCACGTCGTCGGTGAACCGGCGCAAGGCAGCTTGCTCGTCCTCGCCCCGCCGGATCTCGAAGATCATCGGCTCACCGAATCGGACGACGCACGGCACCGGTTTCGCGACGCGGCTCCCCTTGCGGTGCGACCGCTCGGAGCCGATGACCGCCGTCGGGATCACCGGCGCGCCCGAGCGCTGCGCGACCCGCGCGACGCCCGTGTAGCCCCTGTAGACGCGCCCATCCGGGGAGCGGGTGCCTTCGGGGAAGATGCCGAAGAGCTTGCCTTCCTTGAGCGTGCGTACCGCGCCGTCCAGGGACTCATCCTGCGGTGCCTCGCGATCGACCGGGATGACGCCGGCGCCGCGGAAGAACCAAGCGATGCGCCGGGCCTTAACCAGCTCGACCTTCGCCAGCCACGCGACCGGACGCCAAAAGCACATGCAGATCATGACGGGAT
>JBKJXT010000243.1:0-7252 GCA_046716205.1 Actinomycetota bacterium | reverse complement strand
GGGCGCGCCGGGCATGCCGGAGATGCTCGATCCGACGTCTCGCATCACGACGCTGTGCCGGCAGAAGAACATCACGATCGCGCTGATGACAGACGGACGTTTCTCGGGTGGGTCGGTGGGGCTTGTCATCGGCCACATCTCTCCGGAGGCGTTCCTCGGTGGGCCGATCGCTTTGATCCGGGATGGTGACACGATCGTCGTCGACATCAACGCCGAGCGCATCGATTGTCGGGAACTCGATGATGTGGCCGAGCGTGAACGGCGAGAGGCCGCGTGGCAAGAGGCGGCGGGAAGCAACGGCGGTGTCCATCCCGATGCGAGGCCGGTCTCCAACCGGTTACTGCGCCGGATGCGCGCGGACGCTCGCTCGGCTCTCGGGGGCGCCGGTCTCGAGACGTCTTAGCAGGGGCGATGCGGTGCACCACGATGCGGTTGGCACGCTGAAGCCGTCGAGCATCTTGCTCCCGGTATTGCCGCGTACGCCCAAATCGCCGCCACGCCTCCCGCGTGCACGTCGATCGTCGGTGTTCCGTGCTTCATGCCGGGGAGCTGACGGAGCCGACTTCCTAGCACCCACGGACGCGAGACCCTCGCGTCGCGGTAACGTGCGCCCGTGCTGACCACAGAGAGAGGGACGCGCCCCGTCCGCATCGCGAACTGCTCCGGTTTCTTCGGCGACCGGCTGTCGGCGGCGCGCGAGATGGTGGAGGGCGGACCGATCGACGTCCTCACCGGCGACTACCTCGCCGAGCTCACGATGCTCATCCTCTTCAAGACGAGGCTGAAGCACCCCGAGGGTGGATACGCACGCTCCTTCCTCACGCAGATGGAGCACGTGCTCGGTACCTGTCTCGATCGCCAGATCAAGGTCGTTACGAACGCCGGGGGCCTCAACCCTGCGGGCTGCGCAGCCGCGCTGCGCGAGCTCGCGGACAAGCTTGGGCTGCCGGTGAAGGTCGCGCACGTCGACGGGGACGATCTCCTCGGTCGGATGGAGGACCTCCAGAGCGCGGGGATCGCCTTCGAGCACCTCGACAAGGGGATGACGCTCGCCGATGCCGGCGTGAAGCCCATCACCGCCAACGCGTATCTGGGAGCATGGGGCATCGTCGAAGCCTTGCGCGCCGACGCCGACGTCGTGGTCTGTCCGCGGGTGACGGATGCGTCGCTGGTGGTCGGGCCGGCGGCGTGGTGGTTCGATTGGGAGCGTGACGACTGGGACGCGCTCGCCGGCGCCGTGGTCGCCGGGCACGTCCTCGAATGCGGCGCGCAAGCCACCGGCGGAAATTACTCCTTCTTCGAAGAGATCGATCATTCGCGGCCGCTCGGGTTCCCACTCGCAGAGGTGGAGCGCGATGGATCGTCGGTGATCACCAAACATCTCGACACCGGCGGCGCGGTGACCGTCGGAACGGTGACCGCGCAGTTGCTCTACGAGATCGCGGAGCCCGCGTACGTGGGGCCCGACGTCGTGGCACGGTTCGACACGATCCGCCTACGCCAGGAAGGTGACGATCGGGTCCGTGTCTCCGGCGTGCGTGGCGAGCCTGCGCCGTCGACGTTGAAGGTCTGCATCAATTACATCGGCGGCTTTCGGAACACGATGACGTTCATCCTTTCAGGGCTCGACATCGAACAGAAGGCCGCCTGGATCGAGCGCGCGCTGATCGACGAGCTCGGCGGTCGCGATCGTTTCGAAACGGTGGACGTTCGATTGATCCGCAGCGATCGCGAGGACGCCTCGACCGTCGAGGATGCGAGCGCGTTCTTGCGCGTGACGGTTAAGGACGCGGATCCCATGAAGGTCGGGCGCGCATTCTCGAACGCAACGATCGAGCTGGCGCTCTCGAGCTACCCGGGGTACACGGTGACGTCGCCGCCGGGGGACGGTTCGCCCTACGGCGTGTATTGGCCGGCGCTGATCCCGGCGTCCGAGGTGCCGCATCGAGCGGTGCTTGCGGATGGCACGACGGTAGATATCCCGCACACCGTCGCCGGCCAGCACGTCGCCGTCGAGTCGGCCGTCGTCGAGGCAGGAGCTCCGGGCGATGCAACCACGACGGCACCGCTCGGCTCGGCTTTCGGGGCGAGGTCGGGCGACAAGGGTGGCAACGCGAACGTCGGTGTGTGGGCGCGCACGCCTGAGGGATTCGCATGGCTCGCCGACAAGCTCACCGTCGAGAGGTTCAAAGAGCTCGTTCCTGAGTCGGCATCGCTCGAGGTGCGCCGGTTCGAGTTGCCGAACCTGCTGTCGCTGAACTTCGTGGTGATCGGGTTCCTGGGCGATGGAGTGTCGTCGTCGACGCGCTTCGATCCCCAAGCGAAGGCGTTGGGCGAATTCCTGCGCTCGCGCGAGGTCAGCATCCCCGCTTCTTTGGTCAACCGGTAGCGCTGACCGTCACGACGCTGTTCCCCGGTGAGTGCGACGTTCGCGCCCTTCTTCCCGTACTGCCGAGACTGGAGTTGGTCATCGACTCGCCTTAGCCTCCGCGCAGGAGGAGATATGGACGAGTTCTCTTGGACCGACGAGCTTTTCGTGCGGATCGCCGGTCAGATCGAGTACACCGGCTGGGCTGTGGTGTACGTGGGCGGTGGGCCGTGTGCCTTTCCCGGATGTTCCGGCGATCATGAGTCGGATCTCGATCTGTTCGGCTTGCCTCCGTTCGGCTACACGGTTGGACTGCCCTCCCGCTTCGATCATCCCGAGATCATCGCGGTTGGTTTGGAGAAGGAACTCACCACACGTCTCCTCGAGCTGATCGGTGCGGGCATCGCCGCCGGCATGTGCCTGAAAGCCGGCGACGAGGTAGAGATCGAGGACTCCCGCGTGAAGATCGGCGCCGTTGCGGTTGCGCGCGTGCGTGACGGGATCGTCGGCGTCTCGATGGACTATCACGAGGCGATCGGACATCACACGTTTCCGAATCCGTTGCAGATCCTGTGGCCAGATCGCAGCAGCAGGTTCCCGGACGACCGACGATGTGACCCGAAGGCACGTCGGATCCAGCCGATACTGGCGCGCCCGCGCGCACGCGATCGTGCGCGGAGATGAACGCGGCGGATCTCTCAATCGGTCGACAGCGTCGCGCTGTGGCTCAGTGAGCACCTCGAGGAGCTCCGCGATCTCGTGGGCTCGCGGAGCCTTTCGGCCGCGGTCGATAACGCAGTCCGTTCTTACCTCGTTCGTCTTCGACACCTCACCGCGGTCGATGACTGGCTTGCTGAGCTCGAGCGCGAGCATGGGCCGATCCCAACCGAGACCCTCGAGTGGGCCGCGACACTGGTGGATGCATGGGAGTCCGAGAAAGGGAAGTCCCGGCGGCGTGCCGGCTGATGCTGATCCTGGACAGCGAGGCGCTCTCCGCGGTGGCCCGAGGACCTGCGACTCGCAGAGACAAGGTTCGCGCGCTCATCGCGGAGATGCGCAGGCGAGAGCTGCCGATCGTCACCGTTGCCTCGGTCCTCCCTGAGGTCGTCAGGGGGCGACCTACCGATGCCGGAGTGTTCGCGGGCCTCCGCCGTGAAAGAGTCGAGGTCTACCCTGTTGACACGCGAGTCGGCGTGCGCGCCGGGCAGCTGCTCGGGGCACTTCGAGCCGGATCCGAGCTCGCCGTGGATGCTTTCACGGTTGCGGTCGGCGACCTGAGCGGAGGCGCCGTGGTCGCGACGACCGATCCTGCCGACCTCAAGCGGCTGGCAACGCGAGCGTCACGCGTCAGGGTCGCGGATATCACCTGAGCACCGAGCTTTCCGCGAGTAGCTGCTCAGCCGGATCGGTCCTGTTCTCTTTCACGCCGCGCTTCCTCGATGGCGCGCTCCCAGGCGCCGACGATATCGAACTGCTCGAGCCACCCTTGGATGTATCCGACGTCGAGGCGCCGCCGCCGCGCGTTGATGATCGCGGCCACCGCTTCGTAGTCACGCGCGCGTCCTGCCATCAGTTTGAAGACGATCAGGTCCTCTGGGGTGAGAACCCTGACCTCTCGGCCCTCGATGCGCGCCGCCGCAGCGCGGCCGATCGCTGCGCGTTCGTAGTCCGTCGTCGCGATGATGCAGTCGACTCGCGGCATATCATCGCGCGAAAGCTTCAGCTGTTCTCCTCGTTGCCAGTAGGCGGCGGAGCTCCATCCGGCTCGCTCGAAGGTCCCTACGACCTCGACGACCTGGGCAGGACCCATAACCGTGGCGAAGTCGACGTCGCTTGTCGCTCGCACTTCTTCTCGATAGAGGTTGGCCGCAAGACCTCCACACAGCGCGTAGGGGATGCGTGCCTTCCGCAGGATCTCCTCGACGGCCAGGAGGGCATCTATCAGCGTCGCCATCAGTTCTCGAGTCGGATCCGCTGCTTGAGGGCCTTCTGTTCGCGTCGCGCGCGCTCTACCAGGCGGAGGCGCTTGGTCGGATCTTCAACGAAATGTGCCCGCGCCGATGCGCGCGATAAGAGGATGGCGCGCTTCAACACCAAGATGGCTCGTTCGGTGCCGACTACGCGCGCGAGCGAGGACACGACGTTCTCATCCGGAGCCCGCAATTCGCGAAGTCTGGCCTGAGCGGAGGGTCGCGGCCGCGCAGCGCCGCGTTCCCAGCGAGATACCGTAACGGCGTTGGTCCCCAAACGTGCGGCGAGGTCGGCTTGTGTCCATCCGTGCCGCGTGCGGAGCGCCCTGATCGCCCGTCCTTCCATGACTAGGCTAAAGCCTAGCACAGAGCGCAGATCGTACCGGCCCCCCAGGGCGACTTCCAGGTTATGGGCGACGCGCTATGCGACCGGCGCGCAGCCGGTGATCCGCACGTCGGTTGAGTCTGCGCGAGCAGCCACCGGCGAGCCCGGCGCGCCGGAGCTCCCGTTGACGTAGTCCGGAACCGACACCGAGCAGTACGAGTGATAGAAGGGGCTGAACCGTTCCAGCGTCCACGTGCCTTCGATCGTGTAGGGCAGGTTGCCGCCCCACAACGGATCGCCGTTCGCCTCAGCCTTCGCGGGATCCCAGAAGCCCATCGAGATGTTGTGCTTGTCGATCGTGGCCGTTAGGAATCTCTTGGAGGTGAGCCGGTCGAACGCGTCCTGCGCGATCGTCTGCCGATACGCGCGTTCCGCCGCCTCTTCGCCGGGGGTCTCGCTGCCGGTCAGGATCAGCTTGCCCCTGAGGTGCCGGTCGAGCCACGCAACGTTGTAGTAGTTGCTGAACTGCTCGAAGAGGCGATTGCCCGAGAGTCCGACGCCGCGACCGTTCCAATCGGTGTGCACGGTGTCGCGTGCCGCGAGATGGAACACGTCCATCCCGCGTTCCTTATGCGTCGTGTACGTGGGGAGGCCGCGGCTGCGCGCGGCCGGATAGGCCGTCGGGTACGAGGCCGGGTCCGAGAATCCGCCGTCGGTGCGCTGGTACATGATCGGTGCGCAGGGCTTGCCTTCGGTGCAGTTGTTCGCCGAGATGGAGTCGCCGCCGTCCCACGCCAGGATCGCGTCGATACGAGGGTCCCCCTGATAGCCCAGCGCGCACCCCGAGCCCTGAGAATGTCCCGCCAGCGCGATCCGGCTGAGGTCGGCCACGTCTCCCCAGATGCCTGATGCGTCGGTGCCGAGCCAGTTGATGACGTCGCCGGCGTTCTCGCAGCGCTGAGAGTTGGGCCCGGAGACACCCGGTAGGAAACCGACACCCGTGCCGTCGACGCCGAAGGCGAGGTAGCCGTTCTCGGCGAAGGTCTGCGTGTTGAAGCGGTGGTGGGTGTCGGTCGCGATCACGCCGTGCATCACGATCACGACCGGGTACGGGGGATCGAACCGCTTCAGGGAGTCGGGAAGGTTGGCGCAGTCGCCCGGAGCGTTCGAGCAGGGCCGGTAGGCCTCGGTCGAGGGAACGCTCGGGATCTCCAGCCTGTTGAACTGCTGGAAGTTGAACCGGGTCCCGGTGTGATCATCGGGGAGGCGGTACGGATCTGTGCCGTATTGGACCGCCGACCGTGCGCTGTCCTGGACGGGATGCTGGTTGCGATCGGAGTCTCGCTGGTCGGTGCACTCAACATGGCTCTCGTTGCGGGCCGCCCACTCGGCCGTGCCGGGGGAGGGATCGACGCCCGTGCGTTCGCCGTTCGCGTCGAGCGGGTTGTAGCGATCGTTCAGACATTCGTAGGCCTGATAGTTCCACGGATCCCGCGGCTCGGCGCCGGCCGTTCCAGACGGCAGCATCAGCACCAGCCCGACCAACGCGATCATCCCCCGCTTCATCGCACCCTCCCGTTCGATCGACCACGAGTGAGGGTTTCGACCACGGAGGAGCGTCTTCCTGGGGCCGATTCGACCAAACTTGGAGGCCGGCCTGGTCGAAACGACAAGACGGTCTAGCTGGCTGGTCCTGATCGCAGGTCGGATGCGTTGCGTTCCTCGCGCCTGCGCATCGCGGACCCGGTGCGTCTCGTCCTAGGCAAAGGCCTCGGCCGCGCGCATCTCAGCCAGGAACGGGCTCGTGGTTGATAGACGACGCAGCAGTGTGGGCTCTCGATGCTGATGTTACGGACGGCTTATCGCCGCGACCGACGGGAATAACCCCAGCCGCCGCCGGTGAAGAGCAGAACGACCAGTACGATCACTATCAACGTAGTCATGTGTTAACACCTCCTGTCTGGATGCCAGTGTCACTCCTCGTGCGTCACCAGCTCGTCACCAGTCTTGTCGTCGGCCAGCGCGTCGTGCTCGTCAGACCTTGCGGTAACGGGCTTCGATCGCCCGGAAGGCCGCGTATGCGAGCAGCCCGACGGCCACGATCGCAAGCAAGACCCGTCCAAATGGCTGGTTTGCAACCTTCTGCAGGGCACCGTCCATCCCGAGCGCCCGGCGCGCATCATCGTCGAGGGCGGTTCGGATAAGGAACCAGCCGATGATGGCGAACATCAGCATGCGCGTGAGCAGGCCGAACCTTGCTACGACAGTGACCATCCGACGCCGTGTCTCGGGGATGTCCCACATCTTGAGTTTCTCTTGGTACTTCTTGCTGATCGCGCTGTATCCGTTGAAAAGACCTGTCCCGATGAACGCTATGCCGATCGCGCCGACGAGGAATGCTCCCGCGGGCCAAGCGAGAAGCGATGCCGCCTGCTCCTTGGAGCTATCGCCGCCGGATGCACTGAAGAGCAAGCGGATGGTCGCGATCGTGAGCGTGGAGTACAACAGCCCGCGTGCAGCGTCCCCAGCTCGGCTGACAACGGACCTCTTCTCGCCGTTCTCGACCTCCTCGCCAGTGATGGCGAGCAC
>JBKJXT010000242.1:0-4538 GCA_046716205.1 Actinomycetota bacterium | reverse complement strand
CCAACATCGGATCCGCGCACGCGGGGATGTTCGGGTCGATCGAGGTGACGGCGCGTGCGAAGGCAGAGCTCGTCGAGGCGTTGCAGCCGGGCGGGACGGCGGTGCTCAACGCCGACGACGAGCGGGTGCGCGCCATGGCGTCGCCTGCGCGCGTGGTGCTGTACGGCCGCGCGAACGACGCCGAGGTGCGCGCGTCGGGTATCTCGCTCGACGAGGACGCACATCCGACCTTCACGCTTCGGACGCCGGAAGGTTCCGCCGTCATCACGCTGCCGGTGATCGGCGAGCACATGGTCTCCAACGCTCTCGCGGCCGCCGCCGCCGCGCGAGCCGTCGGCATCTCGCTCGAGGGCATCGTGCGCGGGCTCGCGGCGGTGAGGCCACCGTCCTGGCGGATGGAGGTCCGGCGCGCGGGCGACATGACGATCATCAACGACGCCTACAACGCCGCACCGGAATCGATGATCGCTGCGCTCAAGACGCTGGTGTCGATGGGCCGCGGGCGCACGACGTGGGCGGTGCTCGGCCCGATGGCGGAGCTGGGTTCCTCGACCGTCGCCGAGCACGATCGCATCGGGCGGATGGCCGTACGACTCGGCGTCGGACGGCTGGTCGTGGTTGGCCACGACGCGAAGGCGCTGTTCGAAGCGGCACGCCATGAGGGGATGCCGCCGCAGGAACTGCAGTGGTTCGAGGGCGTCGACGACGCGATCCTCTACCTGAAGGAGAACCTCGACCCGGACGCCGCCGTGCTCGTGAAGGCGTCGCGCGCCGCGGGCTTCGAGCGGATCGCGGAGGCGCTGGCATGAGGTCGGTGCTGTTCGCGGCGATGGTCGCGCTGCTGGTGTCGCTGATCGGTACACCGTTTTTGATCCGTCTGTTCCGGCGCGTGGGCTTCGGGCAGCGTCTGCGTGAGGACTGGGGTGACATCGGCCATCACGAGCAGAAGCGCGGCACACCCACGATGGGTGGCGTCATCATCATCGCAGCCGTCGTGATCGCCTACGCCGTGGTGCATCTCGTCGACGGCGGGTTCGGGTGGTCCGGCGTCCATGTCGTGTGGGTCATGGTCGGCATGGGATTCGTCGGCTTCCTCGACGACTACATCAAGATCTCTCGCCGGCGTTCGCTGGGACTCAACAAGACGGCGAAGGTCCTGGGGCAGGGATTCGTGGCCGTCGCCTTCGCCGTGGTCATCGGAGCGACGACCGAGGCACCCAGCACGCTGTCGTTCGTGCGGCAGACGGCGCTGGACCTCGGGCCCTTCTTCGTGATCTGGGTGTTCCTGATGATGTCGGCCACGACCAACGGCGTGAACCTCACCGACGGACTCGACGGACTCGCCGCGGGATCGAGCGCCTTGGTCTTCAGCTCGTTCATCTTCATCGGCTTCTGGCAGTTCCGCCACGCCTGCACCGCGGTGTCGGGTCCGATCGCCGGCGGCTGCTACTCACAGGTCCCCGACGCGCTCGATCTAGCCGTGGTGGCGTCCGCCGCGCTCGGTGCGTGTGCGGGATTCCTGTGGTGGAACGCGGCGCCGGCACGCATCTTCATGGGCGATACAGGTGCGCTCGCCCTGGGCGGAGGCCTGGCCGCGCTCGCGATCCTGACCTCGACGCAGTTGTTGCTCGTGGTGACCGGCGGGCTCTTCGTCCTCGAGACGACGAGCGTCATCCTGCAGGTGATCTCGTTCCGCGGATTCAAACGCCGTCTGTTCCGGATGGCGCCGCTGCATCATCACTTCGAGCTCGGCGGATGGCCGGAGTTCACCGTGATCGTGCGGTTCTGGATCATCGCCGGGCTCGCGGCTGCGCTGGGTCTCGGACTCTTCTACGCGGAGTTCCTCTCGAGAGGCGGACTCGGGTGAGGCTGGGGGGCATGAGGGTCGCCGTGCTCGGGCTCGCCCGACAAGGGCTGCCGGCCGCCCGCGCGCTGCAGGAGGCAGGCGCGCGTGTGCGCGTGCTCGATCGCTCGGATGCACCCGAGGTGCTCGAGCGCGCCTCGCAGCTCGTCGACGTCGACCTCGTGCTCGGGCGCGAAGACGCCGCGGACATCGAGGGATGCGACCTCATCGTGACGAGCGCCGGCGTCCCGCCTTCGTCGGCCTGGCGCGCGGGCGCACGCGATGCCGGCATCCCGGTGTGGAGCGACATGGAGCTGGCCTTCCGGCTCGGCGCGCCGTTCGTCGCAGCCGTGACGGGGACCAACGGCAAGACCACCACGACCGAGATGATCGTGTCGGCGTTGCTCGCCTGCGGCCGGGAGGCCGTGGCCGGCGGCAACATCGGCGTCGGTGCCTACGAGTTGCTGCGTGCCGGCGCCATCGTCGCGGAGATGTCGAGCTTCCAGCTGGAGTCGATCGAAGCGTTCCGCGCGCCGGTCGCGGTGCTGCTCAACATCGGCAACGACCATCTCGACTGGCACGGCTCCTTCGACGCCTACGTGGCGGCCAAGGCGCGCATCGTCGAGAACCAGCGCGCCGAAGACACGATCGTGTACCACGACGACGAAGCCTGCGAGCATGCGATCGAGCGCGCACGTTCACAGCGCGTCCCGTTCGCCGCCGATCGCCTCCCCGAGGGCGGAGCCGGGGTCGCCGACGGATGGATCGTCGTGCCGCAGGGGCGTGTCGTGGAAGTCGCGCGGCTGCGTGCGAAGGGCCGCCCGAACCTCGCCGACGCCGTGGCCGCCGCCGCCGCCGCGTGCGCGCTGGGCGGCGACCCGGTTGCGGTGGGCGGGGGGCTCGCCGTCTACGAATCCAAGCCGCATCGCATCGAGACGATCGCGCTGATCGACGGCGTTACCTACATCAACGACTCGAAGGCGACCGATCCACACGCGGTACTCGCGGCACTGGAGGAGCTCGACGATGTCGTGCTGATCGCGGGCGGGCGGAACAAGGGCCTCGACATGGGCGAGCTCACCGTCGCAGCTTCCAAGCTCCGAGCCGTGGTCGCGATCGGGGAGGCACAGCAACAGATCCTCGATGCGTTCGCGGCGACGCAAGTGCGCGCCGAAGCCGCCTCGTCGATGGAGGAAGCGGTGCAACGCGCCAGCAAGCTCGCCGAGCCCGGCGACACGGTGCTGCTCGCGCCGGCGTGCTCGTCCTACGACATGTTCACCGGGTACGAGGCGCGCGGCGACGCGTTCCGTGCCGCAGTGAGGACACTCCAGGAGAGGAGCTCATGACCGTCGTTTCCCTCGCACGCACGCCCCTGACCGCACTCTCGAGGATCCGGGTGCCGGCCAAGCTGATCACCGGGCGCCGGACGTCCACCTCGCTACTGGTGATCGCACCGACGGCGTTCCTCGTCGGCGGCGGGCTGATCATGATCCTGTCCTCGTCGTGGGTGAGCGCGTTCCGTCAGTACGGAACGTCCTACCTGTTCTTCAAGCGGCAGTTGGTGTGGGCGGCGCTCGGGCTGATCGTGATGACGGTCACGGCATTCATCGATTACCGGCGCTGGCGCGTGTTCGGCTACGTGCTGTTCGCGGTCTCGGTGATCGGCCTTGTCCTGGTCATGCATCCGAGCCTCGGCACGACGGTCGCCGGCTCGACGCGGTGGATGTCGATCGGGCCGCTGCGCTGGCAGCCCTCGGAGCTCGCGAAGCTCGCGCTGATCCTCGTGGGCGCTGCGGTCTGCGTGCGTCGCGGCAAGAGGCTTCGCACCTGGAAAGACGTGATGGTCCCGTACGGCGTGATGGCCGGCTTCGTCGGCGGCCTGGTGATGCTGCAGCCCGACCTGGGCACGACGCTGATCCTGGGTGCCGTCGTGTTCGCCGTTCTCTACGTCGGCGGAGCCCGGATGCGCGTGGTCTCGGGGATGGGCATCGTGGCGGTGCTGGGCGCGCTCGCGCTGTCGTTGTCCGCCGACTACCGGCGTGCGCGCCTGATGAGCTTCATCAACCCGTTCAACGATCCGCTCGGTGCGGGCTATCAGGCGGTGCAGTCGCAGATCGCGCTGGGCAGCGGCGGGTTGTTCGGGGTCGGCCTCGGCGCGAGTCGGCAGAAGTGGATGTACGTGCCTAACGCGCATACCGACTTCATCTTCTCGATCATCGGTGAGGAGGTCGGACTCCTGGGAACGTTCGTGGTGATCGGCCTGTTCGTGATGCTTGGCTACGCGGGGGTACGCGTCGCCCGGCGCGCGCCCGATGCGTTCGGTCGCATCGTCGCGGCAGGCATCACCGCGTGGGTCGTCGGCCAGGCATTCCTCAACATGGGGGCAGTGACGGGGCTGTTGCCGATCACCGGCGTGCCGCTTCCGTTGGTTTCCTTCGGAGGGTCGTCACTGATGTTCACGATGATGGCGATCGGGATCCTCATCAACATCTCGCGCCAAGAGAAATGGCCGCAGGAACGACCCACGCCGGCGAGCGCGGCGCCGTCACGCCGGAAGGCGACGGCGGCGGCACCGGCGCGGAGGGCGCGCGTCTCGCGATGACGATGTCGGTCGTGATGGCGGCAGGCGGCACGGGCGGCCATCTCGTCCCGGCGCTCGCGATCGCGGCGGCGCCGCGTCGCCTCGAGCCGGATG
>JBKJXT010000241.1:0-2564 GCA_046716205.1 Actinomycetota bacterium | reverse complement strand
GGTTTCTTCGGCGGGGCTTTCGCCTTGGCGACCGGCTTTGGGGCTTTCGTGCCGCCCGCGGGCTTGCGCGCTGAGGACGCCGCAGGCTTGCGCGCCGGTGGCTTCTTCGGCGGAGCCGGCGTCTCCTTTTTGGGGGCCGGCGGGGCCTGCTCCGGCTCGATCGGCGATTCAAGCGGTGTCCGGGCGGCAGTGGGCTCGCTCGAGGCCGGTTGGGGCTCTTCCGGACGGCCGGCAAGACCGCGCAGCAGTCCGCCGAACCTCGAACGCTCGGGTTTGGGGAGGCGGTCCCCCAGCTCGGTCAGGGCGGCGACGATGATCTGGTCCCGGCCCGAGATCGCTTTGACGGTCTGGTCGAACCCGGCCTGGATCCCGGCGAGGCGCTCGGTGAGCGTCTGCTCGCCGCGCGCGACCGAGGAGGTGATCGATTGCTCGCCGCGCTCGAGCAGGGCGCGCACGCTCTTCTCGCTCGCCGCGAGGCGCGCGGCGATCTCCTCGTCGGCTTTGGCGATGCTCTGCACGACGTGGCGGTCGGTGTTCGCCATGCGCTCGTCGAGCGTTCGCCGTGTCTCGGCCAGGGCCTCCCGCACCTGGGCCGCCGATGCCTCGAGGTCGCCGGCGAAGCGTTCTTGCGCCGCGGTCATCGTCGCATCGACCGCCTCCTTCGATGAGGAGATCGCCTGCGACGTCAGCTGCGACGTCGTCTCCAAGAGCTCCGCGCTCTGGGACACCGCAGCCTCGAGGAGCTCAGCCATCTGGCGCGCGCTCGAGGAGACGATCCCCTCGATCGTGCGGGTCGCGGCTTCGAGCTGGTCGGTCGCGCGACGTTCGACCTGGGTGAGCGCGGCGAGCTGCTCGGCGACGCGCGCTGCCGCCTCGGTCTGCGATCCGGTCGCGCTCGACATCGACGTTCGCAGTTCCTCGAGCGACGAAGCCGAGTCGCGCGCCCGCATCCAGATCTCGTTCACGTTCGCCGCGACCGTCGTCAGGTCGCTCGACAGTCCCGAGACCCGCTCGGCCGCCTCGCGAGCGCTTCGCTCGATCGCGGCGGTAACCCGCTCGGTGACCGTAGCACTCAGGTCGTCCGCTCCCGGGATGGCGGCGGCGACGTCGGTGAGGGCGTCGACGCGCTGGGTCACGTCGGCTACCAGGGCAGCCATGCGATCCTGCAGGCTCGAGGTCAACGGAGCCAGGCGCTCGTCGATCGCGGCGGGGATCGCACCGACCTGTTCAGCGAACGAGGTCCGCATCGAGGCGACCTGCTCGTCCACGTGCGCGGTGGCCGACGCGACCTGCTCTGCCACGTGCGCAGTCATCGAGCCGATCCGCGCGTCCATGTCGCGGACCGAGGACTTCAGGGCGCCCAGCCCGTCCTCGACGGCCGCGGTCGCGGTGCCGAGTCGCTCGTCGATCTGGCGCGCAGCCGCGTTCAGGCGCGATTCCACATCGGTTGCCAGGGCCGTCGCGCGTCGGTCGGCCTCCTGCGCGTCGGAAACCAGACGCTGGTCGATATCGGATCCGAGCGAAACGGTCCGCGCTTCGATCGTCTGCGCGATCCCGAGCGTCCGTGACTCGACGGCCTCGGCGAGTCCCGACACGCGAGAGGCGACCTCTTCGCCCAGCGCCCGCGTGCGCTCGTCGATCATCTGGACCGCTGCGGCCGTCCGCTCGTCGAGGAGCTCCGCGGCGGCGCGCGAGCGCTGCTCGGCCTCGCGGGTGGAACGCTCGGCCTGATCGGCGAGCGCTTCGGTGATCGCCGTCGCGCGCTGGCTGATCTCACCCACGACCGAGGACGACAGCTCTTCCATCTGAACGCGCAGGTCGGCAACCGCCGCCGTGGATGCATCACCGGAGGTCGAGATCGCGTCACGCGCCTCGACCATGACGCGCGCCACCGCCGCCTCCACCGAGTCGAGCCGCGTTCCCAGGCGCGCGTTGTCGCCGGCGACCTGGGCCCGCACGCCTGCCGAAGCGTCGTCGATCGCAGATCGCGCATCGGCGAAGGTGCCGGACGCAGCGCGGATCTCCTCGGCGAGCGCCGCGATTTCCGAGCGCACCTCGGCCGTCGCCGTCGCGAGCCCGTCGAGCGAGGCGAGACGATCGCCGAATCGCTCGAGCGTGGCGCCCGTCGCAGCGTCGCGTTCACGGACCTCGGCATCGCGCGCCTGTCCTGTTTCGAACGCCTGCTCCACCGTCGTGCGCAACGCCTCTTGCTGTTCGACGCCGGCGCGCTGCGCTTGCGCGAGCGCCAGCAAGGAGTCACGCAGCGAGCGATCGAGCTCTTCGACACGCTCCGCCTGCGTTGTAGCGATCGTGTCGAGCCGATCGGTCATCGAGGTCGCCGTCGCGGTCAGAAGCTCGTCGAGCGCGCGCGTGGCGACCTGCAGGTGCTCGCGGACCGGGTCAACGAACGCGTCGGCGGCCGGAAGCTCCGCGATCGCACGTTCGAGCCGGTCGAGCGCGCCGAGGCGTTCGCGAACCGGGTCGAGCAGGTTCGCCACCTCGCGGGCAAGGTCGCCCGACCGCGTGGCAAGGCGCGCGTCGACGAGCTCAGGCAACCCCGCGAT